>NZ_JBQSYL010000010.1:0-134335 GCF_052379245.1 Glutamicibacter sp. AOP12-B1-11
TGGTTGAACACCAGCGCCGCCGCGCAGGAGCCGGCGTAGTTGACGGGATGAAACAGCGGGGTCGTGGCGTTCAGCAGCCGGGAGAATCCGGACTGCACCCCGGCCGGGCAGCGCACCAGGACGTGGACCAGCGGGATCAGCGCGCGGACTACCATGTAGCCGAAGACCATGTGGAAGAGCAGCTGCTCATTGCTCCAGCCGGTGCCGATGCTGCTCCGGCGCAGGTCGGCCCGGCTGGCGGTGCGCAGCAAGCGCCGCAGGTTTTGCGCATCCTGCCGGTAGCCCCTAACGATCCGGGACTTATTCTCCTCCATCGCAGTTCACCTCACGCAAAGAACTCGAACCGGCGGGCAACCCACCGAACTTCATTGTAGGCCCGTGCGGATTCGCTCAGCGAAGCATGCGCAATTCGATCATTTGCGGCAGCCCTGGATCCGTCTTTTCGGCCCCGTCGAATGCGAATCCGTTGCGCCGATAAAACGCCGTGGCCCGTGGATTGCCCTGGGCCACCCACAGCACCGCCGGCTCGTCTCCCAGCACCGCGTCCAAGAGCCCCTGCCCGATGCCGCTTCCATGGCATTGGGCCAGCAAGTACAGGCTGTACAGCTGCAGCCGGTCTTCGCCATCCAGTCCCGGCCCGGCGAGCGCGAAACCGACCAGTTCTCCTTGCGACTCGGCCACGACCCGGCGCAGCTTGGGGTTCTGGTCGGCGAGCAGGCGCCCCCAGAGGGTGCGCCGTGACTCCAGCTGCTCCGGGGTGAAGTAATCGGCCGGCAGCTGGTTGGCGTAGCTTTGCTTCCAGCAGCGGGTATGCAGCTGGGCAAGCGCCTCGACGTCCGCCGGTTCGGGGGCGCGCAGGGTGTAGTCCATGGGCTAGCCGGCGGTGTATTCGGCCAGGTGCTGGCCGGTGAGCGTGCCGGAGCCGGCCAGCTGCGCCGGGGTCCCTTCGAAGACGATGCTGCCGCCGTCGTGGCCGGCGCCCGGGCCCAGATCGATTACCCAGTCCGCGTGGGCGACCACGGCCAGATGGTGTTCGATCACGATCACCGTATTGCCTTCGTCCACCATTTCATCGAGCAATCCCAGCAGCCGATCCACGTCCGCCATGTGCAGGCCGGTGGTGGGTTCGTCCAGGATGTAGGTTCCCTGCCCCTTGCCCAGGTTGATCGCCAGCTTCAGGCGCTGGCGTTCGCCGCCGGAGAGGGTGTTCAGCGGTTGGCCGAGCTTGATGTAGCCCAGGCCCACCTGGTTCAGCCGTTCGAGCATCGCCTTGGCCTTGGGGACCTTGAGCTGATCGAACGCTTGTTCGATGCTCAGGTTGAGCACCTCGGCGATGTTCAGCCCGTCCAAGCGGTATTCGAGGACCTTCGCGGTGTAGCGCTTGCCTTCGCAGACCTCGCAGCGCAGTTGCACTCCGGCCATGGTGGCCAGATCGGTGTAGGTGAAGCCCACCCCGTTGCAGTTCGGGCAGGCCCCTTCCGAGTTGGCGCTGAACAGCGCCGGCTTGACGGAATTGGCCTTGGCGAAGGCCGCGCGGATCGGGTCCAGGATCGAGGTGTAGGTTGCCGGGTTGCTGCGCCGGGAGCCGCGAATGGCGGACTGGTCCACCACCGCGACGTCCTCGCGCTTGGAGATGGTGCTGTGGATGAGCGTGGACTTTCCGGAGCCGGCCACCCCGGTGATCGCGCACAGCACGCCGCGCGGGATGTCCACGTCGATATTCTTCAGGTTGTGCGTGCTGGCCGCGCGGATCTGCAGCGGATCCTTGCCGCTGCGCACATTTTGCTTCATTGGCACCCGGGCGGAGAAGTGCCTGCCGGTCACCGTGTCGCTGGCCAGCAGGCCTGCCAGGTTGCCCGCGTAGCTGATATTGCCGCCGTGCAGCCCGGCGCCGGGGCCGAGGTCGATCACATGGTCGGCGATCTTGATGACCTCGGGCTTGTGCTCGACGACCAGCACCGTATTGCCCTTGTCGCGCAGGTCGCGCAGCAGGTGGTTCATGCGCTGGATATCGTGCGGGTGCAATCCCACCGTGGGTTCGTCGAAGACGTAGGTGACATCGGAAAGCGCGCTGCCCAGATGGCGGATCATCTTCACGCGCTGCGCTGCGCCTCGCCTCCGGAGAGGGTGCCGGCCGGGCGGTCCAGGGAGATGTAGCCCAAGCCGATCTGGATCATGGACGCGAGAATCGCGCGCAGATTGGCCAGCAGCGGAGCGGCGTCCTCGATCACCAGCTTCGCGAGCTGCGCATGCAGGTCGGTAACCTGCATGGCGGTCATCTGGGCGATGCCCAGGCCCGCAATCTTCGAGGCGCGCGCCTTTTCGCTCAACCGCGAGCCGTTGCAGGCCGCGCAGGGTGCGGTGGTGGAGATCCGCTCGATCCAATCCCGGATATGCGCCTGCTTGATCTCCCGGCCCGAGTGGATGTAGTTGGACTTGATCCGGGTGATCAGCCCGGAGTAGCTCATATTCGCCCCGTTGAGCTTGACCTTGCCCGGCTCCGCGTAGAGCATCCGCTCCAGCATGTCCTTGGGCATGTCCTTGAGCTTCACCTGCAGGTCCGGCTCGGTGCCCGCGGTCAGCGTCTGCCAGAGCCAGGAATCCGGGGCGAAGTTCGGGGCCGTGATGGCGCCCTCGGCCAGCGTTTTATCCCAGTCGAGCAGTTCGTCCAGGTCGATGCTCGCCTCCGTGCCAAATCCCTCGCAGGTCGCGCAGGCCCCCTCGCCGAGGTTGAACGAGTACGCTCCGGCCCCACCGGCGCTCGGCGTGGAATAGCGCGAGTAGAGCACGCGCAGCAGCGAGTACGCGTCGGTGGCGGTGCCCACGGTGGAGCGCGAGTTCGCCCCCATGCGCTCTTGATCCACCACGATCGCCGCCGACAGGTTTTCCAGCACCTCGACATCGGGCCGAGGCATCGAGGGCATGAAGGACTGGACGAAGGAGGTGTAGGTTTCGTTGATCAGCCGTTGCGACTCCGCGGCAATGGTGCCGAAGACCAGCGAAGACTTGCCCGAACCGGAGACCCCGGTAAAAGCCGTGATGCGGCGCTTGGGGATGTCCGCATCCACACCCTGCAGATTGTTCTCCCGTGCTTGGCGGACGCGGATCAGGTCGTGGGTATCTGCAGGATGCTGGGTCATGAGCTAAATCCTACCCAGTTCCCGCAGCAGCTCCCTGGCCCGGGTGCGCAGTTCCTCGCTCAGATTGTGCAACGGGGCCGGCAGGGCGGAGTCCGAGACCATGCCGAGTTCCCGGGCCAGTCCCGCGATGGCGCGGGCGCTGCCGCCGCAGGCGGTGTAGAACTCCCACAGGCTGGCAAGCTGCCCCGATTCGGCGAGCGCACGCTCATGGTCTGACTCGCTGGCCGGCTTGGAGATCCGCAGCGCCAGCTCCGGCAGGGTCCCGGCGAGCACGCTGTACCATCCGTCGCATCCGGCGGCCAGTCCCGCGGCGGCGACGGCATCTCCCGAAATCCCCAGGGTGACCTCCGCCGGGATCACCGAACGGATGGCTGCGACGTGCTCGCGTGCTGCTTGCGGGTTGGCCGGCAGTGGCGGGATCTTGATCGACGCGACATTTGGCAGGGCGCCAATGCGCGCGTAGAGCTCCAGGCTGAAGTTGAAATGGGTGGTGCCCGGGTTGTCATAGAGGATCACCGGCAGCGTGCTCGCCGCGCAGACCGCGGCAAACAGGGCGAACACCTCATCTTCGGTCAGCGGCTGATAGCTGACCGGGGCCAGGAGCAGTCCTTGGGCCCCGGCCAGCTCGGCCGAACGCACATTCGCCAAGACCTGCGAGGTGCGCAGCGCACCGACGCCCACGGCTACCGGCGTTCCGTTGGCGGCAGGCACCGCCAGCTCGGCTGCCCGGGCGCGCTCGCCGGGATCGAGATAGGCGTACATGCCGGTGGAGCCGAGCACGGTGATCGAGTCGACGCCGCTGCCAGATAGCCGCTCGATGAGCGCGGTGAAGCGTGGCTCGTCGAGGCTGTCCTCGACCAGGGGAGTGAGGGGGAAGGCGCTGAGCCCGGAAAACATATCGAGGTGCTCCAAGTCATGGGCGGATAGGTTGGTGTCTCTCATTAAAGCCGGGGGTAGCGCCGTGGCAGAATATGACGCGGTGCAGGTAACCTGGTGTCCCTCCACGGGCTGGAGCGCTAGCGTTTAACCGTTGTTCGGAGACGGAACGCTGCGTGGATTCGCCAAAGCGCGGGATTCTCTGGACAAAAGGCGAGAGTTGGCGGCATTGAGCCACGTCTCATCCATATGACCTGGCTCATGGTTTCTAAGAACCGAGTGTAGGCCATAACATGGTGGATGCATGGCGTGCGCCACAAAACCCGTGGTCTCGACGCCCCTCGGCTCGTCACACATCATTCGTCACCATGAAAGAAGCACATGAACCTGTTGAAAAAGATCCCACTGCTTGGGTGGATCCTTGTTGCTATCGTCCTGGGTATTCTGCTTGGGCCGGTGATGCCGGTGTGGCTGGGCAGCGCGTTCCTCACCTACAACTCGATCTTCTCGGGATTCCTGAGCTTCATCGTGCCGCTGATCATCTTGGGCCTGGTGATGCCCGCGATCGCCGAGCTGGGCAAGGGTGCCGGTAAGTGGCTCGGCGTGACGGCGCTGATCGCTTACTCCTCCACCGTTCTGGCCGGCCTGCTCGCCTACTTCGTGGGCCGCTGGCTGTTCACCGCCTCGCTCAGCGGCGGCGGCGTGGAAACCCTCGGCGAGGACTCCGGATCCGGGTTCGAGGCCTACATCTCGCTGGTGACATCCGCCGGCGACGGGGCCACCGAGATCGTCTTGGAACCAGTCATCGGTGTGATGAGCGCGTTGATCCTCGCGTTCGTGATCGGCATCGGCCTGACCGCATTCCGCAGCACCGTGCTCTTCCGCGGTGCCGTCGAATTCCGCACCATCATCGAGATGGTAATCCGCCGCATTATCGTCCCGGCACTGCCGCTGTTCATCTTCGGAATCTTCCTTGACCTCTCGGCCAGCGGCTCGGCCGTGACCGTGGTGACCAAGTTCCTGCTCGTGGCCGTGGTCTCCTTCGCGCTGACCCTTGTGGTGCTGCTGGTCCAGTACACGGTGGCCGGTTCGATGACCGGGCAGAACCCGCTGAAGGCGCTGTGGAATATGCGTGACGCATACTTCACCGCCCTGGGTACCTCCTCTTCGGCGGCCACCATTCCGGTGACCCTCGCCTCGGCGAAGAAGAACGGCGTCTCCGATTCGGTGGCAGGCTTCGTGGTGCCACTGGGTGCGACCATCCACCTCTCCGGCTCGATGGTCAAAATCACCTGCTTCTCCCTGGCCGTGCTGCTGCTCACCGGCGGCAATGTCTCCTTCGGCGCATTCCTGCCATTCATCCTGATGCTCGGTGTCATGATGATCGCCGCTCCTGGCGTTCCCGGCGGTGCCATCGCGGCTGCCGCTGGCCTGCTGGCGCAGATGCTCGGCTTCGGCGAGGTCGAGGTTGGCCTGATGTTCGCCGCCTACATCGCGCTGGACAGCTTCGGCACCGCCACCAACGTGACCGGCGACGGCGCCATCGCGTTGATCATGCACAAGCTCACCCGCGGCAAGCTCGGCGCGCAGGCACAGGATCCTGCCGATGAGCAGGTCGAGGTCATCGCGGGCAGCGGCAAAGAGTCGCACACCTTGGCCGAGTAGCTTTTCGCTCCACCAAAAAGCACCTGGGACCAACGCGTATGCGTTGGTCCCAGGTGCTTTAAGCGTTCAACCGTTGTCCTTGTCGCGGTGGGGCCGCAGAAGTTGAAGGAACGTCGCTACGGGCTGGGGATGAGGACATTGTCGTGAATCCTGATCCATCCTTCGGATTCCAGCGCCCGCGTGTCAGAGTCATCCCTGACGAGGGAAGCCGCCCTGTTGCTGGGTGGAGCCGACGCGGGCACTATCACGTCGGTTGCTCCCAGCGAACCACAGCCGGAAAACCAATGGGGATCTGCGTCAGGGGGAACAACGATGATGCATCCGATCGAGGAATCAGCTGACCTCGCAGCGAAATAGCGTACCTGTTCGTGGGTAGTCAGGAGCCTTGAACTTTCCCGGTCAATGGTGTCTCCCAAATCAATCGCTGCGGGAAGTGCATCCTCGGAAGCGAATTGTTCCTCCAGTGCCTGAATTCCGCTATGCCCGGAGCACGCGGTGAGGGCCAGTACCCCACCGATGCCAATGACCGCTGCAGACATCCTACGCATACGCATTCTCGAACCTTCCGGGTGGACGTTAACGAAAGGCTACCTCAGTAAAAGGATTCAGATCCCGCGGCTAACATTCGTTGCTCAGCTTTCATACGCAGATTGGGCAAGCAGGGCGGTAGGTTTGGAGCATGACACCGATTCGCAGAGCCGTGTACGGAATTTCGGTAGGTACGCTCGCGGCATTCTTGACTGGATGCACAGTTGACAGCCTGATCTGGGGAAACGATGGGGCCGAGGTGATTCGAACGACCGAGCAGCTTGTGAGCGATTTGGCATCGGGCGAAACATCAGGCACTGTCTGCGAGGATTCCGTTGCGGATCTCGGTGCGCCCAGCGATTGGTCGGGGCTTTCCGCTGGCGAGCCGGAGGAGTTTTTCGCCGGGCATTGGGTTGATCAAGTGGCGCTCGACCCTCAGTGGAGCATCAATCTAGAGGGTCTTCCCGAAGGAGCAGTGCCCGGCACCGACTATCCGGGAGACGTCTTTTATCGCGAAACCGACGATGGGTTATGCGTGATCGACGTGTCTTGGTCGACGCTAATCTCCGTAAACTGAGCAGCTAGGCAGTTGCGCGGAAGCTCGTCTACCGTCTGGTGTCCCGGCCACTGAAGGTGGTTGGTCTCATATGCCGCTTCGGCTGCCTGCTAGCGAAACGCCTTCAGGGGCCAGATCGGGCAGTCCACTGGTTGCCATAACTTGCCGGCGCCTATTCGTGGAGCAGGTTAAATGCCGGTGGCCCGGTGCCTTGGCGCAACTGTCGCTATGCCAAGGCACCGGGCCACCGCAGGGGTCTCAGTGGGGGATCAGATCCACATCGCCGGGTCGATATACTCCGCAGGATCCACCGCGGGCTTATGCTCGTCTGGCTTGCGCGGTCGGTTCTGCGCCGGAATTCCGGTGACGATCGAACCTGCCGGTGCGTCCTTGACCACCACCGCGTTCGCGCCAACGGCCGAGTCGGCGCCGATGGTGATCGGGCCCAGGATCTTGGCGCCGGCACCGATGACCACGCGGTCTTCGATGGTCGGGTGGCGTTTGGTCTTGGCCAGCGACCGGCCGCCCAGGGTCACTCCGTGATAAAGCATCACGTCGTCGCCGATCTCGGCGGTTTCGCCGATGACGATTCCCATGCCGTGGTCGATGAAGAAGCGCCGCCCAATCGTGGCACCGGGGTGGATCTCGATGCCGGTGATTGCACGGTTCGCCTGCGAGAGCAGCCTGGCCGGCCAGCGTAGCGAGGGGTTCTGCCACATCTTATGCGCCAGCCGGTGGATCCAGATGGCATGCAATCCTGAATACACGAAGAAGTTCTCGGTATCGCTGCGTGCTGCCGGGTCATGGGAGCGGGCGTTGGCGAGGTCTTCACGTAACCGGGAGAAAAAACTCATATAAACAACCTTAGTGCGTGCTGCATGCTGAGGTGCCGCTGAATTGGGCACATGACAAATCGGCGCAAACCGCACCGCGGACCTATTAAGATCCAACGACGGGTCACGCCGATTTATTCGCGAAGAAAGAAACTATTTCTTAGCCGCGGATGTCATCGAAGAGCAGGGTGGAGATGTAGCGCTCGCCAAAGTCGGGGATCACGGTGACGATCTGCTTGCCGGCGTTCTCTTCGCGGGCCGCGATCTGCAGGGCGCCCCAGACGGCGGCACCGGCGGAAATGCCGCCGAGGATGCCTTCCTTAACGCCCAGGTCACGTGCCACCGAGACCGAATCCTCGATCGAGGCGTCGAGCACCTCGTCATACAGGTCGGTGTCGAGCACCTCGGGGATGAAGTTCGCGCCCAGACCCTGGATCTTGTGCGGGCCTGGCTTGCCGCCGTTGAGGATTGGTGAATCCTTTGGCTCGACCGCAACGATCTTGAGGTTGGGGTTCTTTTCCTTCAGGTAGCGGCCCGCACCAGTGATGGTGCCACCGGTACCGATGCCGGCCACGAGCACGTCGATCTTGCCATCGGTATCTGCCCAGATCTCCGGGCCGGTGGTGTCCGCGTGCACCTGTGGGTTCGCGGTGTTCGCGAACTGCTGGGCCCAGATGGCGTTCTCCGAGGTGGCCACGATTTCCTTGGCCTTTTCTACCGCACCGCGCATGCCGTCGGCACCCGGGGTCAGCACGATCTCGGCACCGTAGGCGCGCAGCATCACGCGACGCTCGGTGGACATGGTCTCCGGCATGGTCAGGATGACCTTGTAGCCGCGGGCCGCGCCAACCATGGCCAGTGCGATGCCGGTGTTGCCGCTGGTGCCTTCAACGATGGTGCCGCCTGGCTTCAAGCCACCAGACTTTTCGGCGGCATCGACGATGGCTACGCCGATGCGGTCCTTGACCGAGTTGGCTGGATTGTAGAACTCCAGCTTCACCGCGACGCTGCCTGGCAGCCCTTCACCTAAGCGGTTGAGCTTCACCAGGGGGGTGTTTCCGATGATCTCGGTGACGTTGTTGTAGATCTTGCCCATGTATACGCAATCCTTACGTGACTCGATGCAGGCCGCTGATGCCCGGCGAGGGTGGTTGGAGAAGGCCGTGAATACGGCGTTTCGTCCTTAAAGTTTCACTGCTAACCCTAATCGGCTCGCTCGCCGCTTAGCTCTCGTTAAGCCATTGGGCGTAATATTTCCTGACTTTTGCGAGCTTCGGGTCAATAATGACTCGGCAATACCCGACTTCTTGGTTCTCCGAGTAGTAATCTTGGTGCACTTGCTCGGCCGGGTAGAAATCTTTCGACTCCTCGATAGTCGTCACGATCGGTCCCGGGTAGAGTGCCGCGTACTTTTGCATGCTCGCCTCGAAGACCTCGCGCTGGCTTTCATCCAACGGGAACATCGCCGAACGATACTGCGTGCCCACGTCATAGCCTTGGCGGTTGAGCGTCGTCGGGTCGTGCACGGTGAAGAACATGTCCAGGATGACTTCGGCGGGAACCACCTGTGCATCAAAGATGACCGCAACCACCTCGGCGTGGCCGGAGGTGCCGGAACACACCTGCCGGTAATCCGGATTGCTGGTATGTCCGCCCTGGTACCCGGAGAGCACCGCGTGCACGCCACGAGTGCGCTGGTACACGGCGTCGAGGCACCAAAAGCAGCCTCCGGCAAGGACAAAGGTCGTCAGTTCGGTGTCCGCCACGGTCATTCGGGCAGAGAAACGATGGGGCGTGTCTAATCTGAGAATACTCACAGAGTCCATAACGTCGCGGCGTTGCATTATGTTCCTGAGCGGGCTGCACCGCGTAGGGTGGAAGCATGCAGAGCAAGGCTAATACCCCGCAGGATCCGGAGCAGAAGAACCCTGCTTCCCCGTCCGCCAACCTGTCTTCCGTGAGCGATGAAGCGGCAGAGAACGTCGAGGCCGACGCGAGAACCGGTGCCACGACCCTGGGCGAAGTGCTTGAGGCCGCGGAAGAGCTGTGGCCGCAGTCGCTGGCCGAAGATTGGGATGCCGTAGGCCTGGTCACCGGCCGCACCACCGCCAAGGTGACGAAGATCGTCCTAGCGGTGGACCCGACCTTGGAGGTCATCAACGATGCGATTGCACGCGACGCCGATCTGCTGATCACCCACCACCCGCTGTTATTGCGCGGAGTGACCCAGGTGGCGGGCACCAGCTTCAAGGGCGAGGCAATTCACCGGCTGATCGAAACAGGCACCGCCTTGTTGACCGCCCACACCAACGCCGACAATGCGATCGGTGGCGTGAATGATGCCCTGGCCGACGCCTTCGGCCTCACAGACTGCGTGCCGCTGGTCGAAACCAAGGACGGCCTGCCCGAAGAGGGCCTGGGACGAGTTGGCTACCTCGACAAGCCGATGAAGCTCGAGGACTTCGCCGAACGCGTGTATACCGTGCTGCCAGCGGTAGCCGGTGGCGTCCGCGTCGCTGGTGAGCGTCTGGGCATCGTCCGCAAGGTCGCCCTGTGCGGCGGGGCCGGAGATTCCCTCTTTGACGCGGTGCGCGCGCACAAGGCCGATGTCTATGTCACCGCGGATTTGCGCCACCACCCGGCCAGCGAAGCCCGTGAATCTGCCGATGGGGGACACCCTTTCCTCATCGATGTGTCGCATTTTGCCTCCGAATGGGTCTGGCTTTCGGCCGGGGCCCGGGCGCTGCAGAACGTCTTGCAGGATCTGGGCCACGAGGTGGAGATCGAGGTGTCGCAGATAAACTCCGACCCTTGGGACTTCGTGCTCACCCCGTAGCGATGCTGCATCATCTCGAACTCTGGGTGGCCGACCTGCGTGCCAGCACCAGCTCATTGGGCTGGCTGTTGCTGCGCTTGGGATTCGACGTCGAGTCCACGTGGGCCAGCGGCGTCAGCTATCGACAGCAGGACTTCTACATCGTGCTCGAATCCGGGCTGGACGTGATCGATGCGCCGCATCAACGGTGCGCGCCGGGAATGAACCATCTGGCGTTCCATGCCGGAAGCCGCGCGCAGGTCGATGAGCTGACCGCCGAGGCGCTCGAGCACGGCTTCACTCTGCTGTTCCCCGCGGAGCATCCGCACGCTGGGGGAGCCGAGCACTACGCCGCGTACCTGGCGGACGCCGCCGGTTTTGAGGTCGAGCTGGTAGCCCAGGCGGGTTAAGCAGATTGGCCGGTAACCCCTGAAAGGTTACCGACCAAAACTATTTCCTGGCGGTCAATTGCCTAGGTTGCGAGCTCTTCGTGCAAGCTGGCTTTCCTACTTGCAGCTCAATGCATCGTAGGAAACTTCCTTGGCGACTTCAGCTGTACCGCTGGATGCTGTCACGGTGACGCTGCCAGCCTCCAAAGGTGCCTTTCCTGCGTTGAGCGGAGCCGAAGCGGACTTGCCCGGTCCCACATTATTCATCTTCTTGTTTCCGAATTCGCTGGAAACCTGCAGGGTAATCGGCGAATCCTCATTGTTCGTCGCGTTGACGTTAAGCATCGTGTTCTTGCCGATGCATCGGCTCGAAACGCTCAGCTCCACATCGATCGCTTCCTCAACCACGGGAACCTCGACGCCAGCCTCGGTTACCCACTTGGTTCCGGAATCGTTTTTGGTCACGGTGAAGCTGTCGTAGACCTCTCCGATGGCCAGATCGGTGGTGGACGATGCGGTCTTTTCAGCCAAATAGGACTTGTAGGTCAAAGTATCCTCGGCGACATCGATCACCTGATAGGTCGTGAAGTCCTCGCCACGCTTCACCTGCGTGGCATTGTTCTGCGTCCAGACGTTGTCGTTCTCGTCGGCCAAATCGTAGTGCTTAGCGCCAGAGTTCGACACGATGTACACCGGACCATTGGTGACACCAGCGAAATCGGTGACGTTGTCATTGTTGTAGCCACGTGAGTAAACGTGGTCGTGGCCCATCTGGACGAGATCGATGTTGTGCTTCTGGAAGACGGGAACCCATTCCTCGCGAAGTACCGGCTCGTTGCGGCCCGCCGAAGCCGAATAGACCGGCTGGTGGAAGGTGACAACATTCCACTTGGATTTGCTGTTTTCCAGGATGTGATCCATCCACGCGGCTTGGAACTGCACCCAGAGGGTGGAGATTTTACTGGCCGGGCAGTCGTCCCCGGAGCAGGCGGGCAGGTTATCCGGAGTGAGGAAGCCCGCGTCGCGAGTAGCGTTTACAGTGATGAACCGCACGCCTTGATAATCGGTGAAGTACACGGTTTCTTCGGCGAAAGTGGTCCAGTGCTCAAAAAGTGCGCGGTACTGCGCGGCAGCGGCCGTATCGCCAATGGTGAGCTTGGCAAGCTCGCCAGCGGTTTCCACCGACGGGTTGTTCCGTGGGTATTCGAAGTTGGCTTTCCAGGCGGAGAGTTTGTTATCCCCGGAGTATTCGTGGTTGCCCGGTGCCGCCATCACGTTAGCTGTGGCGGCGGACTGCTCCATGCCCTTGAACCAGTTGTCCCATTCGTTCTCATTGCTGCCGGTGTTGATGAGATCACCGGCGTGAACCGATCCGACGGCGTCGGGGGCGGTCTCCTGGGCTTGAGCGACGACCTTTGGCCACGTGGTATCGAGGCCGATCTGCGCATCACCGTAGTAAATATATTGGAAATCGGTGACCGCGGTGTCTGCCGTGGTGAAGGAGTTCCATTCGCTGGTGTTGGAGCCGTTGGCCACACGGTAGGAGTAGCTCGTTCCAGGTTTGAGATCCTTGAGCTCGGCAGAGAAGTGCGGCAGCGGATTACCGTTAACCGGGTCGATGAATTCTGCAGCTACGGTGAGCACGTCTTCGCCTGAGGTCTCGCGGAATTCGACCGTTCCCGTCGCGGCGCCGGCGCTGCCGGCCATCCAAGAAACGTACTGGGACCTATCCGGAGTCTCCGTTGGCGTCAGGATGACCCGCGAGATCGGGTCGATATCCTCGGTGACGTTGAGGCTCAGCTCGGGAACGTCCAGATAGATGTCGGAACTGCCAGCGCGGTCGTTATGCAGACTAATCGCGACCGTGTTGACTCCGTCAACAAGTACATCTGCTGGAACTTCGAAGCTGCTCGATACGGGATTACCGTTGCTGGCACCGGCGTATTCTTGATTGCTTTCGCCGGTGAGCCGGTCATCGAGGAATCCTGCCACCTTGGTGCCGTTGATCCACATGACCAAGGCGTCATCGTAAACTACCTCACCGGTGATGGTCAGGAAATCATCCGCGCCGCCTTCAGGCAATTCGAACTGGGTTCGGAAGAAATATGCCGGGGTAGCGGTGCCGGTTTGCCCGCCGAGGTAATGGTTCAGCAGTGTCTTCGGAGTGTAGGGGCCGACGGCACCCAAAGAACCATGCTTTGCGCCAAAGCTGCCCGTCGCGCTTTTCCAGGTACTATCGTCGAAATCGGTTGCAGTCCAGACATCCAGATTCGGCTGTCCGGCGGCAGGATCGGTGCCATCGTCGAGATATTTCCATTGAGTGCTTTCGGTCGAAACTACCACCGAATTTTCCGATTCCGCAGCTGAATCGATTGGTGCTGCTTGCGCTGGGACGAGTGTGCTTCCCAGCAGAGCTATCACTGCTGCGGCCACCGAGCCGCGGCGTAGCCACGGTGTGGCATTCATCATTGGAGACATGTCTACCTTCAGGCTGTGAGCGTGTGGTCCGGCAGAGAATTTCGCCGATGGACCCAGCTAACGCCACGATAATGTCTCGAAAGAGAACAGCAGGTGAACCTGTGATTCCTAGAATCGAGGCAGGGTGTCGAAACCTCCCCCTGCCTGCGATGGTGCTATGCGCGTGGCGATGACCAACTGTGGTCCAAATGCAGCACCAGAGGAGGGCGACCTGTCGCCAGGACGTGTTCTGCGAATGCGGATTTCCAGCGTCTCTGCTTCGAATCCTCGGCAGCCGTTCAGCAGAGGCAATGATTCGGCGGGACATATCGCCCATCCGTGCCCCTAGCGGCGATGGCGATCAAACGGAACGGCTATTTTGCGGTGGTGAACTGGTGATCCGCGGAAAGCAGGATGTTGAGCGCGAGGCCCTTTTTGTCTTCGACTAGGCTCGCTTCCCATTTGGTCTTGGCCAGCGCGAGTAGTTCCTCCGGGTTCTGCGGGGCAACGGGCTGCTCCACCAAGAAGCGCGCGACCTGGCCACGGGTGTGCTTGGCGAAATGCGAAACCACCTTCGGGACGCCATTGCGCAGCTGGAACACATTCACCGCAACGCAATTGCCATTGCTCGGTTTGTACGCGGCGGCGTAGGTGCTGGAGCGTGCATCCACGATCAGCTGCCCGGCGGCGACCTCGTCAAGCACCGGCGTCAGCCGCTTCTTCCACCAGCTGGCCAGCTTGCCCAGCGGTTCGAGCTTCGCCGACATGGACAACCGGTAGGGCGGGATCCGGTCCGCAAAGCGCACGGCACCCCAGAGGGCGGATACCACGATAATCGATTCGTCGGCGCGCCGCTGCGAGGATTCATCCAGCGAAGCATAATTCAAGGCTTCGAAGAGCACACCCGAGTAGATGTCGTGCGCCCGGGCGGAAGGTTCGGTATGCAGATTAATATTGCGGGCTACCTCTTTGGCCAGCGACGCTCCCACGCCAAGAACTTCCATGGCATCTTCGCGAGCCGACACTTCCGCGAGAGCCGACAGGACCTGACCGCGTTCGGCGACGAGCTCCGGGAAGGAGAGGTCTTCGATTTCAAACACAGCGCCTTCGGCGTGGGCGGTCTTACCTTCGGAAGGCGGCAACAGAATAAGCACGCCTTCCAGCTTATCGGAGATCAACCTCCGTTTCTTTCAGCGGCGCCGGCGCCGGGCGAATCCGGGGCATGTACCAAACGGGCACCGCTGGCTACGCTGGGACCACAAGCCTGCAAGCAGCCACCACAGTGAGGAAAGAGCATGTCCGAATCTCCGGAAACCGCAATGCCTGCTAGCGCCGAGCGGGACTATGACTTGATCGTGCTCGGCGCCGGACCGGCCGGCGAGAACGTCGCCGACTACGCAACCAAACGCGGATTGCGCGTGGCCATCGTCGAAGCCGAACTGGTCGGCGGAGAATGCTCCTATTGGGCGTGCATGCCGTCCAAGGCCCTGCTGCGCAGCGGACACGCGCTGCGTGCGGCACGCCGGCTGCCCGGGGCCCGCGAGGCGATCACCGGCGGCCTCGATGCCGAAGCGGTCCTCGCCCGACGCGATTCTTTCACCAGCAATTGGAGCGACGCGGGTCAGGTCGACTGGCTGGCTTCGGCGGGGATCGAGCTGATCCGCGGCCATGGTTCTCTGGCCGCCCCCGGCCTCGTGCAGGTCGGGGACCGGCAGTTCTCGGCTTGTGCCGTCGCCCTGGCCACCGGATCCGTCCCGGTGCTGCCCGCTATACCCGGGTTGGCCGAAGCCAATCCGTGGGGCACCCGGGAAGCGACGGCAACGGCGCAGGTGCCGCCGCGTTTGATCGTCATCGGCGGAGGCGTGGCGGGCACCGAGCTTGCCTTCGCCTTCTCCAGCCTCGGCTCCGAGGTCACGATGCTCTCCCGCGGGGCCTTATTGAGCCGCGAAGAGCCCTTCGCCGGTGAGCTGGTCTCGGCGGCCCTGAGCGTCGAAGGCGTGCAGGTGCGCTTCGGCGACACGCCGGTGCGCGTGGCGCGAGACGGGCAAGGAATCGTGAGCGTCCACCTGGAGGACGGCACCCAGCTTCGGGCCGAGGAGCTGCTGGTATCAACCGGCAGGCGGCCGAACACGAACGGGCTGGGCTTGGAAGCGCTGGGCCTGGACCCGCACGGTGCGTTGAGCGTCGATGACACGATGCGCGTGGCCGGCACCGATTGGCTGTACGCCGTGGGCGACGTAAATTCGCGTTCGCTGCTGACCCATCAAGGGAAATATCAGGGGCGGGCCGCGGCGGAGGCGATCGCCGCGCGGCTGGAGGGCGCACCGGTTTCGGGCGAACCCTGGGCGAAGCATGCCGCGACGGCCGATCATGCGGCGGTGCCGCGCGTGGTTTTCAGCGACCCGGAGGTTGCGGCCGTCGGGCTGACCGAACACGAGGCGCGCGGCAAGGGGCTGGATATCCGGGTGGTCGAGCTGGTTCTGGGCGCCGTGGCGGGAGCCAGCCTGCACGCGGACGCTACCGCGGGGCGGGCGAATCTGGTCGTCGAGCAGACGCGCCAGGTGGTCATCGGTGCGACCTTTGTGGGGCAGGATGTCTCCGAGCTGCTGCATGCGGCAACGATCGCGATCGTCGGTGAGGTGAGCATGAACCGGTTATGGCATGCGGTCCCGGCCTACCCGACCGTGAGCGAAATCTGGCTGCGGCTGCTGGAGGGGTACCACTATCCGGCCATCACTGTGGCCAGCGGCTCATAGCCGATGTCGGCGCGCGCAAATTAGCGGGGCTAGAATGGTTAACGAATGGGATGACTAGGCGATCGCGTGCCGTGCAAACGGCCCGAGGAACGTCCGGGCTCCACAGAACAGGGTGGTGGGTAACGCCCACTCGGGGCAACCCGCAGGCTAGTGCCACAGAAAATAGACCGCCAGGCTTCCTGGTAAGGGTGAAACGGTGGTGTAAGAGACCACCAGCGTCCCGGGTGACCGGGACGGCTTGGTAAACCCCACTCGGAGCAAGGTCAGACAGACTGCGTTATGAGGGCTGTTCGCCCCATGCAGTCGGGTGGACCGCTAGAGGCTGTCGGCAACGGCAGTCGTAGATAGATGATCGTCACCGCGCAAGCGGACAGAACCCGGCGTATCGGTCATCCCATTCACCATCCGCTCACCTCGGGTGAGATGATTCACAGGCGTCCAGCCCCGCAACCGGGGCGCACCGTCTAGAATGGATACGTACTTGCGGGGATGATCCTGTTACCCCGCGCCACCGCAAAAGCAATGGTGCTTCTCACGGTGCCAACCGACTTTATGGATCTGTAAGTCGGCTGAATTGGAAGGATTTTCTGTGACCCAGCAGTCTGTCGTTGCCCAGGAAGAATGGAGCGGGCGCGAAGAGCTCGCCGAGGCCATGATTCCGCTGATCGGACGTCTTTACCGCAAGAACAATGTGGTGACCTCCATCTACGGGCGCAAGTTGATCAACCAGTCCGCAATTGACATCATCAAGGCCCACCGCGTCGTGCGCCGGATCGATGGCAAGGAACTGGCCTTGACGACCACCATGCCCCTCCTTGAAGCAATTGAGACCTTGAACCTCGGTTCGGTTTCCGTTGACTTGGGGCGCCTGAACAAGAAGTTCATCGAATCTGGTTCGCAGGACCTGAACGCATTCTTGACCGCAGAACTCGGCGACAAGGTCGGCCAGGCCGGCGCTTCGGACGTTGAGCCACAGGACGTAGTCCTCTACGGCTTCGGGCGCATCGGCCGCCTGCTGGCCCGCATTCTCATCGAGCGCGGCGGCTACGGCCTGCGCCTGCGGGCCATCGTGGTGCGCAAGGGCTCGGATGATGACATCATCAAGCGCGCCTCGCTGCTGCGCCGCGACTCTGTGCACGGCCGTTTCGACGGTTCGATCACCGTTGACGAAGCCAATAGCACCATCCAGGCCAACGGAACGCTGATCAAGGTCATCTACTCGAACGACCCAACCACCGTTGACTACACCGAGTACGGCATCAACAATGCCATCGTGGTGGACAACACCGGTCGCTGGCGCGACGAGGCTGGCCTGTCCCAGCACCTGCAGGCCAAGGGCGTCGCCCGGGTCCTGCTCACCGCACCGGGCAAGGGCGATTTGAAGAACATCGTGCACGGCATCAACGATTCCTGGATCACCGCCGAGGACAAGATCGTCACCGCCGCCTCGTGCACCACCAACGCCATCACCCCGGTGCTGAAGGCCCTGAACGACAAGTTCGGCGTCATCCACGGGCACGTCGAAACCGTTCACTCGTTCACCAACGACCAGAACCTGATCGACAACTTCCACAAGGGCGAGCGCCGCGGCCGTTCGGCGGCCCTGAACATGGTCATCACCGAGACCGGCGCCGCCAAGGCAGTGGCCAAGGCCCTCCCGGAGCTGGAAGGCAAGCTGACCGGCAACGCCATCCGCGTACCGACCCCAGATGTGTCCATGGCGATCCTGAACCTGAACCTGGAGAACGGGACCACCAAGGAGGAGCTGAACGCTTACCTGCGTGAAGCCTCGCTGACCTCCAGCCTGCACCGCCAGATCGACTACATCGATTCCCCTGAGGTCGTTTCCTCGGACTTCGTCGGCTCACGCCGCGCGGGCATCGTTGATGGTTTGGCCACCATCGTTTCGGACAAGAACGCCATCGTCTACGTTTGGTACGACAACGAATTCGGCTACTCCTGCCAGGTTGTCCGCGTGATTGAATCAATCGCAGGCACCCACCCGGTAGCAGTTCCAGCAGTGCAGGCACAGGCAGCTAACGCCTAAGCCTCCAGCGCGCAGGGCGAAGCCCCGATCCTTCGGTAAGGATCGGGGCTTCGCCCTTTAATGCGGCTGCCGAAGTTGAGTTGCTATTGTTCGGTGCATGCATTCAAGAATCCGGACCGGTGGTCGATCTAACTTCTTACGTGCCGGCGCACTGCTGGCCGCCGCGCAAATCACCTTGTGCGCGTGCAGCTCTAGCGAAGGGGCCAGTTCCCTGAGCCTGACCTCCGGCACCCCCCGTGCGGTGGTTGATGGGCAGAGCGCGGATGCGCAGGGAGCGCCGGCCGGCGAAGGAGAGGGGGAGTTGCTGGTCGGTCCGGGCGGATGCTTTGCGCTCGATGGCGATGACGGTGCACCGGCACTGCTGGTGTTCCCGGAAGCAACCCAGGTGCTCACCGATGGCTGGCCGGGCCTGGCGCTCGCCGACGAACAATATTTGGTGGGCAACGACGTGCTGTTCAGCGGCGGGTACCGCAAGTTGGATTCGGCCGAGCGCGAGGCGGTGTCCGCATGCCAGCCGCAGGGTGAGGCGTTTTTCGTGCAGGCGCCTGCGGAGAAATAACATCAATCGGCTCATTCGAAACTATGTTCTAATGCTGTTTTTCGGTTTAGGGGCGAAGGACTCAGATTGAGTTCTGCTACGCTCAACGCACCAAGACCGGGGGGACTGCGACCATGCGACCAGAGCTATTATTGCCCGCAAGGATGGCCAGCCAGCTGCTGCTGGAGCCGGCAGAATCGATTCTAAGCGCCGCTGGGCATATGCTGGCTGTCCAGTCCCAGGATTTCACTGCCGGTCGCTACGCGCTGGCTCAGCGCGCGGGGATCGGCGTGACCAGGGCGCAGGTGGACGAACTGTTCAACTCCGGCAAGCTGGTACGTTCCTGGACCATGCGCGGCACCCTGCACATCTGCTTGCCGCAAGACCTCAAGTGGCTTATGGAAAGCACCAAGGAACGCACGCTGCGCGCGAACGCGCCACGGCTGCGCGAATTGCTAATTGATGCCAACGCCATTGAGCAGGCCGCCGGGGTCGTTGCCAGCTATCTGGCAGATCACGGTCGCGCCAGCCGTGACGCCCTGTTCGCCGAATTGAATTCGCACGGTATGCCCACCGCCGGGCAGCGCGGGATCCACTTGCTGATGGTGCTGGTGCAACACGGGCTGATCTGCCTAGGCCCGATTCCGGCCGATGCAAAGCTGGCCGCCCAGGATTTTGTGCTGCTAGAGCGCTGGGTTACCGAGCATCAAGAGCCGGAGAATCCGCTGCATGAGCTATTGCTACGCTACCTGGGCTCCCACGGTCCGGCGACCCTGCGCGACGCCGCTTGGTATACGGGCCAAACGCTCACCACCATGAAACGCACGGCAAGCGAGCTCGGCACGAGCCTTGTGCAGGTAGGCGTCGACGAGCATGGAGATGCTTACTGGGTAGTGACCGGCTCCCGTGCCGAGCAAAGCCTGGAAGCACCAAGCCTCCTCGGCCTTCCACTGCGGCTGCTGGGTGGATTCGATGAGTACTACCTGTCCTATGCCAACAGGAGACCGATTGCTGACGAAGCGATGCAGCGGCAGATCGCTCCCGGAAAGAACGGAATGTTCTTGCCGTTCTGGCTCGAACAAGGGCGAGCAAAAGAGGTCTGGAACGCCAAAGCAGCGCCGGCCGATCCCATCGGTGCGGCGCTGCATCAGCGGTATCTAGAGTTCAGGACCATCCGGCAACCGGCGAAGGATTAGTGTCCGAAAGGGTCTTCGTCGGTCCCAGGTAGCCAGGTAGCGCCCGGAACGCCCCAGCCCAGCGCCTTCTTCGCCTTCAGCCAGCGCTTATCCCAGCGTGGCACGAGCTTGTCCACGTACAGGAATCCGTCAAGATGATCGAATTCGTGCTGCATGATGCGGGCGAACCAGCCATCGGCTTCGAAGGAGACCGGCTTGCCGAATTCATCCACGCCTTCAACCTTGGCGTAATCGGCGCGCTTGAGCGGGAAGTTCAATCCCGGTACGGAAAGGCAGCCTTCGGCTTCTTCGTCCGGATCCGGGTTCGCCTGGGACACCTTTGAGAGGGTCAGTACGGGGTTGATCAGTACGCCGCGTTCCGGCGCGCTGTTCTGATCGGCATAGATGTAGGTGAAGATGCGCAGGCCAACGCCGATCTGTGGCGCTGCCAGGCCAACCCCGTGCGCCGCGTCCATGGTGGCATGCATGTCGGCAACGAGTTGACGAAGCTCGTCATTAAACTCGGTGACTTCAGCGGCGCGCTGATGCAGTACGGGTTCTCCATAAACGGTGATCTGCCGAATGGGCACGTGATCGGTTCCTTTCGAAAGTGCTTAGGGTGCTTGTCCAATAGTTTCACGGCTGATTGGCGTTGTGCCACTGCGTAGGTTCAGCAAAACTTCTCACCCGTGGCCTTGGCGGGGAGCCCGCCGGGCGCTGCTGCCCTCGTGCCTTAGGGCGGTTCCGCGGGATTTCCGCTGATTTACTAGTCAATATCCGTAGTTGCGGCACCACGGTGGTACCTGGGCATGCCTCCGCAAGGTGAAATCCAGGTAGCGCACCGGGCGCAGGTGATATGCGCCTCAGCGCGATATGGCGATGCTTAGCTGTACGGATACAGGTGTGACCGTGAAGCGCCGGAAGATGAACCGGTGTTTCGAATATCGGTTCGAATGTACGTTCGAATGCTTTTGGTTCGACCAGAGTAGTGTGAATGAACGCAGTTAAGCGGGAAAGGCTAGCGCCCCCATGGCGCTAGCCTCCCGCAGAGCTTGTTAGGCGCTCTTGCTGATGCGAGTGTCTAAAAGCTTTGTCCCCAATGAATCGAATTTTGAATCCCCCAAGACTCCTCATGCATAATTCGATCCCCACGCGCACTAGTCTAGGGCGGCAAACCCATGTTGAGCAGTGCAAACCGGACACTAGGTAGTCTTTGGCCCGGATACAGGTATCGTTTTGAAGTCCTCATCGAGGATTTCATCAAAGACCGCCCCCGAATCACTGACCGGAAGCAGCTGGCGACGATCGGTGATGCCTAATTTAGCGTAGGACCGCTGTAGGTGGCCTTCCACCGTACGCGGGGAGAGGAATAGCTCCTCGGCGATTTCTTGATTGCTGCTACCACGCGCGGCCATCACGCAGACTGCGTATTCGCGTTCGGTTAACAGGGAGCGGACGATACGCCCGCGCCCCAGCGAGGGAGTGTTGACTGCTGCCAGCGGGGCAGCCAGTTCCACGCAGAGCCCGAGCAACCGCGTGGCGAGCGCTCGCCGACCAAGATTCCGCGCCCGCGAAGAGGCGCGATGAGCAAATTCCGCCGCATAGAGCGGGCGGCCGGCTGAGGCATGCACTTCGCAAAGCCGCTCAATGCCCTCCTCGCTCAGCGAGTCCAGAACCCCCGCGTATCCGGCAATTGCCCGTGCCAGGGGTCCCTGGACCTGCTCAGCGGCAGCTTGGAGCTGTGCCTCGTCCTCGGAAAGCTCCAGTCGCCATGCGTCATGAAGCAAGCGCATCCTCAGCAGCTTGCGGCCGAACTTGTCCGCATGGGCCAAGCACCGCTGCAGATGCTCCAGCGCGGCCTGCCGGCCTTCGAGCTCAAGGATCACCGGCAGTAGGTAGCGTTGGGCCAGCGGGCGCATGATCTGCCCAGCCACGTCGGGGGCCGAACGAGCCATATCGTAGTGGAGACGAGCCCTGGGGATATCTCCAATCATTACCGCGGCCGCCGCCGCGAATGAGGAGGTAAACCCGGCAACCAGATAGGGATCGGACACCGAAATGAGGGCGAGCGCCTGCTCAAAAGACCCAAGGGCCTCAACGGCCAGTCCCTGTTCCAAGAACTCAATGCCGATGCCGGTCAAATAATTTGACGGGTTCAAGGCCAGAGTCGTGAAATCAATGTCGCCCAATATTGAAGCCAGCGCCTCACCGCCGCCGCCCAAGGCCGACATCAATGCCGGTAGTGCAAAAACTATCTCCGACTGCACCGCCGGGGTGGCGCTTTTCCAGAAGCCGTCCGCGACCACGTCCAAAACTTCTTCGAGCGCGTCAACCGGTCTGCCGGCATAGCAATCTTCGATAATCGCATGAGCTAGGCAAGCGGTGCGCAGTTCGGGCGAGATCCTCTCATCACGCGCATATTCACGAAGCTTGGAGGAGTCCACAATTTGCTGCGCCCGGGCGCGGAGGATCAATCCGAACGCGCGGCTCTCGACCGGATCCTGCGGTCCCGATTCAATGATTTCCAGAGCTAGGTCAGGACGCGCCAGACCGGAAAAAGCAATCCTGGCTGCCACGCCTCGTACCTCGGCACTGCCGGTCCGGAGCAGGGGCTTGAGTACCGCTAGGGCGGCCTCTGACTTCGCTAGTTCATACAGGGCATCTGCCCGAAGCACCAAGAGCTTCTCCAGCATCCGCTTGTCCGTGAAGGATTCGTGCCTCACGGAATCCGTCAATGCGACCACCTGCGCGAAACGGCGCGCATCGGCCGACCCCACAACGTCTTCGAACAACTCGGACGCCGGAACCTCGATCCCCAGCTGCACGCGGTGAGTGGTGAATCGTGCGCGCGCTTGCGAAGTCAACACCTCGCGGGGAAAAGCGCTGTCGGCGCGCTGCAGATAACCGCGAAGCTTCGTTGGGGACAAGGTGCTCAAGACGCTTTGCGCGGATAGCCCCGCACTCAGCTCAACCGCTAGGTCGCGCTCGCCGGTAGCCTCATCCAGGGAAAGCACAATGAGTTTGGCCAGCCGGGAGTCCAATAGGTTCGATAGCAAGTCGCCGAATAAACGCTGTGCCAGCGGATAAGGCAGCCTTCCGGTGACCGACAGCAGTTCTACGGCCTCGCGGATTTCTTCTGGCTGGTCTTTGAGTCGCGACGAAATGAGGTCGGTAATTCGCGAACCTTGGGGATTCCATTGCCGGTCGAGGGTCCAGTAGCAGCCCTTCAGCGTCAGCGCTCGCGCAGTTCGCGCATCAAGGGTGAGCTCGCGCAGATGCAGCGCGTTGCCGCCGGAAAACTCTAGCAGCATCTCAACGGTGGCGGAATTGACCTGGCCGCCGAGCACATGCTTGAGAATGGCTTCGGTGTCTTCGAAGGTCAGTGCGGAGAGCCCGATGCGCTTTGAATGAGAATCGGAGCGGAGGCCCCGCAGCGGCTGTGGCAGTTCATGGACGGCAGTGGTTGCCATGACCAATTGGATGCTTCGGGTCACCGACAGATGGGCCAGTACCGCTGCGCTTTGTTCATCGGCGAATTCGGCTTGATCCAGAAGAATGCACAGTTTTTCATTCGTGGTGTATTGAACCAGCGAAGAGATCATTTCACCCGGTGTAGAACCGGCGTTCTTCAACGGCAGCTGCGCGCAGAGAGTTGTTAGCAGTGCGAAAGGAACAAGCTCAAGAGCCTTCGCCGCGGTGAGCCAATACAACTTCTCCTCGGTACCCAAGAGGATTTGACGGGCAAGCGTCGTACGCCCGGTTCCCTGCTGGCCAACCACAAATATCGCGGCTCCTTGCGCTGTTGCCGAGCGGGCTTCCCGAAAACTGCTTTGGAGCGAGGGAAGCACCGTCGGTAGTGCGCTGCGGAGACCAGCCATAGGCACCAGTGTGTACTTCGCTCCGTGGCCGGTCAAGTAGCGAAGTTCCTAATACAGGTAGAGATCGCGCTGTACAGCAGGCGCTTGACTGGAATACTCTACGCATGCGTTGCTCGCATCAATTTACTATTGCAGTGGACCAGGGCTAATTCCAGTGGATATTAAACTTTGCGTGTGGAATTATGGGGAAATTTGCAAGCGGTGCCGCGAGCGGCGTGCAGCAGTTTAAAAAGAAAAACAAAATCGGCCTGATCCGTAACTTTCGTTTTGGATCAGACCGATAATCAGGGGTGAGTAACGGGGCTTGAACCCGCGACCTTCTGGACCACAACCAGACGCTCTACCAACTGAGCTATACCCACCATGTTTACTTAGCTACTAGTCGGAACGTCAGAGACGCTCGAACTGATTTCAAGCAACGAGAAATACTATACACGCATCCGGTCCGAAAATTACAATCGGAGGATAGTTTGAGCGGGGGAGTCCAGCGATTACGAAAAATCGGCCTGATCCGTAACTTTCGTTTTGGATCAGACCGATAATCTGGGGTGAGTAACGGGGCTTGAACCCGCGACCTTCTGGACCACAACCAGACGCTCTACCAACTGAGCTATACCCACCATAATTGCTTCGTTACTAGTCAGTTCGCTTTTGCGTCCCGACTTCGTATCTGGCAACGAGAAATACTATACACGCACCCGGGGGGTGAGTGCCAACTCGAAAGGGCCCTATTGTGCTGTGTTGTGCATCACCCGCTTTTTAGGGCCCTGACTAGTCGTTACTTTTCGGCTGCCGGGGAGAGTTGTGAAGCGATCTTGCGCGCTTGATCGGTGCTCGGCCCCGGTGCGGGGACCATGATCGCAGCCCGGTAATAGCGCAGTTCATCGATCGAGTCCTGAATGTCACCCAGTGCGCGATGGTTGCCGGTTTTGGCCGGAGCTGCGTAATGAGCCTTGGTGTACCAACGCCTGCTCAGTTCCTTCAAGGTGGATACATCAATGATTCGGTAATGCAGGTGCTCGATAATTTCTGGCATATCGCGTGCCAAGAAGTTCTTATCGGTCCCGACCGAGTTACCGCCCAATAAAGCCTTGTTGGGTTCTGGAACATGCTTACGGATGTAGTCCATGACCAGGCGTTGGGCTTGATCCATCTGCATTCCGCCATCGAGCTCTTCCAGGAGTCCGGAGACCTGATGCATATTGCGCACGAAGTCATCCATCTGGGCCAGGGCGGCATCCGCTGGCTTGATCACCACCTGGATGCCCTCATCGGCGATATTCAGTTCCGAATCGGTGATCAGCACAGCTACTTCGATCAACGCATCGTTGGCCAGGTCCAAGCCGGTCATCTCGCAGTCGATCCATACAATTTTTTCTGAGTTACTAGACACGTGACCAATCTACCCGTTGTGCGCGGTGTGGGGGAGCGCACGGGGCGAAAGCTTGGTGGATGCTGGTGTCACACCTGAACCCCGGTCTTGCTCAATGCTAAAATCATCTGAGATTTCCGGACGTTGAATTATGGGCTCTCCAATGATTTCCCGGACTTGGCGTCGATTTTTTTAAACGAACTTTTTGTCCGATCCAGCACGAGGTGTCATGGTGTCCGCTAGCAAACCAGAAGTGCTGGAATCCCAGCCGTACCCTGGTGTCAATAAGACGTTGCTCAGCGGCATCGTCGGTTCGTCCATGATCCTCTTCGGGTCCTTCGGAACGGGCTGGCTTGCCAGCGTTTCACCGCTTAACCGTGATCCGTTCTTCATCATGGTCCGCACCGAAGCCACCGGTGTGACCATCAGCGTGATCTTGCTGGCGCTCGGTTGCTGGCTGCTGTTTCGAGCCTGGTGGCGGTTGGGGCAGAAGCTCAAGGGCTGGGACGCGGGTTCGCTGAAGATCGTGCGCCGCGCGGTCTGGCTGTGGAGCATTCCGATGCTCATCGCGTTGCCGATTATGAGTCGCGACGTCTTCGCATATATTGGCCAAGGCAGACTCGTCGACGCGGGGCAGGACCCCTACGTCGACGGCATCTCCAGCTTGAACAATTGGTTCCAGCTGGGAGCCGACACGATGTGGGCACAGGACGGCACTCCCTACGGCCCGCTCTTTCTGACCATTGAATACATCGTGGTCAACATCGTGGGTGGATCCACCGATGCGGCAGTTCTCGCCTTCCGCGGGATTGCGCTCATCGGCGTACTGCTCTGCCTGCGCTACGTTCCCAAACTGGCCGAATTGCATTCCGTCTCGGGTGCCAAGGCAGCCTGGATGACGGTGGCCAATCCGTTGTTCCTGGTGAACTTTGTGGCCAGCGCGCACAACGATGCGCTGATGACCGGACTGTCGGTCTGGGCCGTCTACCTCGCCTGCAAGCGCCACGGATTCTGGGCCATCGTGGTGCTCGCCGCCTCCATCGGCGTCAAGCCAATCACCCTGGTGCTGCTGCCATTTATCGGCTTGCTCTGGGCCGGGCCGATGGCCAGCTGGCCCCGGCGTATTTTGTACTGGGCCTACTCCGGATCGATTTTCCTGGCGCTCATGACGCTCGTTGGTTGGATGAACGGCTATTGGTTCGGCTGGCTCGACGTGCTGCTGAACTACAAGGGCGTCGGTGTGTCCATCATCGCGCCACTGGGCATGCTCACCGTCGGACTTTCTGGCATCTTCAATTCCTTCGGCCTGGAATCGGGCTGGGTGCTTCCGGTGGTGAAGACCGGTGGCCAGCTGCTCGCCGTGGGTCTGGCCATCATGCTGATGTTCCGTGGCAAATACTCGCATCTGGTCCAGCGCATGGGCATCGCCTATGCGGGGATCGTCGTGCTATCCCCGGTGATCCAACCGTGGTATCTGCTGTGGTTGCTGCCGTTCTTCGCCGTCACGGGACTGCGTGACGACTGGCAGATGCTCTGGCTGCATCTGACCACGATCTTCTTCTTGGCTTATCAGGCCGCGGACCAGATTTTCGTCTGGCAGTTCCTGCAAGAGAGCCTGGTGCCCCGAGTTCAGCTGATCTCTTGGAGCATTTCGATTATCTGCGCCTTGTACCTGGTCTTCCTTGATCCGAAGACTAAAACGATCTGCCCCGAATTGCTTAGCTCCACCAACTGGCTGAAAAAGAAAAAGAAAGCCTAGTGAGCGTGCAAGTGCGAAATTATGAGCGGCATGCCACGCCGCTGAGAACCCTGGGGTGGCAGGGATTCGCCGCCTCGGCGTTGATCACCGTGGCTTCGTGGGGGATCGGCTGGTTTCCCCGCAGCCAGCTCTCCCCGCTGGCACGCAGCGGCTTCTTTATCGAATTCCGCACCGAAGTTTGGGGCGTGATTAGCTGCATTATCCTGATGGCGCTGGGGCTGGCGTGGCTGACTCGATCTTGGATCTTGGCTCGGCCGCTAGTCGAAACCGCAGATACGATCCACCCAAAGCAGTTGGGCAAGTTGATCGCCATGTGGTCCGCGCCGCTGATGTTCAGCTTTCCCATCCTCAGCCGTGATGTCTATTCATATTTGGCCCAAGGGCGGATGCTGCACGCGGACAAATCGCCCTACCATGAGGGTATTTCTGCACTTCCTGGCTGGTTCGATGGCGGATCCGATGGGCTCTGGGCTCAGTCGCCCTCGCCATATGGGCCCTTTTTCCTGGTCTTATCGCGCATCATCTACTTCGTCTCCAACGGCGTGCCGGAGATCGGTGTGGGTTTGCTGCGCGTCGTCGCGCTGCTCGGGGTCATTGGCTGTTTCCATTTCACCGCGAAACTCGCCCAAAAAATGGGGCAGAACCCGAACTGGTCCAACTGGGCCATCGTGGGCAACCCACTGTTTTTGCTGACCATGATCGGTGGCGCGCACAACGATGCGTTGATGATCGCCGGAGTGTTCAGCGCCTTCGCCCTGGCCTATGACCGCCGCGCCATCGCGTCGACCTTTGCGCTGGCCATCGCGGTTTCCGTCAAACCAATCGTGCTGCTGGTCCTGCCCTTCATCGGGTTGATCCTGCTCGGTCAGAACCACCGGCTGCGTGCGCGCTGCGTCGTCTGGCTGAAGGTTTCCTGCTATTGCCTCGCCTGGCTTTCGGTGATCGGCGCGGTGACCAACCTCTGGTTCGGCTGGCTTCCGGCGATGTTCACCGCCGGCGACGCGGCATTCCCCTACGCCCCGGTGGGACTGATCGGCTGGTCCTTCGGCAATCTCGTAGGGCTCCTCGGTGGACCGGTAGCGCTGACTCAGTCGATCGTGGTGACACTCTTTCAGGCCTTCTCCCTGCTGATCGTCGCCCGGCTCGCCTTGGCGAAGGATATTTCTCGGCCCGTCCGCCTGGCCGCCTGGGCGCTGTCCGCGGTGGTTTTGCTCGCCCCGATCATCCAGCCCTGGTACATCTTGTGGATGATCGCCCTTTTCGCGATCTCGCACCGAGTCTCGTGGTCTTCGGAGAAGCTCATGATCTACCTGTCCAGCTTGATCCTGCTGGTGGTATTCGTCGACCAGCTATCCATCGAACAGTGGCATATCGTCTGGCTGATGCGGGTCCTGGCGGCGGTGATCGCGGTGGGACTGATCGCCGGGCTTTTCCGATTCGATCCGAAGACGCGCACCGTGCTCAGCGGAAACACCGGTCCTGCCACCATCCCGGAATCTCCCACCGGGCGTTAACGAAGCTCACACCTGGCATCCCAGCTTCTTGGTATCTTTCTCCGCTTAGATAGAAATATGCAAACGATGTTCTGGCCCGCAACGATAGCCATGCTCGGCGCTGCTCTGTTCCTTGGCGCCGCCGGTATCTTCCTGCTCGCAATCCAGTACCACCGCCACGGTCGCTTATCGTGGCGGCGCACGCTGACCACCGGCGCCGCGGTGATTTATGGTTTTGGATTATTCAGCTACACGATGCTTCCGCTGCCCGAAACACGTACCGCATTCTGCCGGCCCGGGGTGGCCATCCCGCAACTAAATCCATTGAACTTTCTCAACGACTTCGCGCTGTCCTACGAACTGGGCATGCGTCACTTTTTGACGAGTTTCACGCTGTGGCAGGTCTTATTCAATGTGATCTTGTTCATGCCCTTAGGTATTCTGGCGGTTCGCTGGCTGCGCGGCAACATCTTCCTCGGCACGCTCATCGGACTCACCGCGAGCCTAGCAATCGAGCTGACCCAGTACACCGGCATCTGGGGACTCTACACCTGCGCCTACCGCGTGGCGGACGTGGACGATGTGCTGACCAACACCCTCGGCGCCCTGATCGGTTCGATCGTGGCATACCTGCCTATCTTCAGCTGGCTGACCGGACCCCGCGAATCGAGCGCTGCGAATGCCGCGCCGCGCGAGGTCACCCGGCTGCGCCGTTTTATGGCCAACGCCTTCGATATAGCTTTTGTGCTGGCGCTGGTCATGCTCACCACCTTTGTCCTGGAAATCGCCGAAAAACTGGGCGCACCGCAGGCCTCCTACAACCTGACCGAGCGGTGGATTCCTTCCATCTCCGTGCTGCTGGTCTTCCTGCTCCCCACCCTCGCGCCGGGACGCGCAAGCCTGGGTCAGCGTTGCGCCTGGATCCGTATCGCCGGAAAGCAGCGGCGCGAAGCCTCCGCGTGGCAAGCCTTGCTGCGCAGCCTTTTGGGGCTCGGCGGAATTTCCTTCGCCTTCCAAATCGCCGACAGCATCTGGGCGGTCAGCCCCTGGGCCTGGCTGAGTTTGCTGGTCCTGGGCTACGTGGTGCTCAGCTCGCTCTTCTTGCTCTTTGATCGTTCCGGCCAGGGTTTGGCCGGGCGGATCACCGGCACCAGATTTGTCGATCGCCGAATGCGCTAAGCGCGCACCGCACAACGCCCAGCCGATGAGGCTAAAATAGTTCCGGAGCCGGTGCCCGATACCGCTGGTAACTACATTCGCTTTGTTGACGTTCCTATTCATTTCTCGAAAGTAAGGTCTGCCCCGCAGCATGGATAACAAGCCAGAAATTCCGCGCGAGCCTCACCGCGCCGTCCTAGGAACCGCCGTGGGTGCCACGGTCTTGATCGCGATCGGTGCATTCGTCCTATCTTTTGCGGCCCTGACCGACCTCGCCGAACGCTCCGGCATCGACTCAAGCCTGGCCTGGATCTGGCCAATTATCATCGACGGTATGATCGTGGCCGCTACGGTTGCGATCGTGGCGCTGAACGGGTTCAACCGCAAGGCAATGATTTACCCGTGGTCGCTGCTGTTCTTCGGCGCCATCGTGTCCACGGCGGCCAACTCCACCCACGCGATCCTTACCGTGGACTCGATAGTCAACGGCGTGCCACCGCTGGTCTCGGCGCTTGTCGCGGCCATGCCGCCAATCGTGCTGCTGGCCATCACCCACCTGACCGTACACATGTACCAGAAGAAGTCCGAAGCCTCGAAGCTTCGCGCCGAATACGAATACGATGAAGATGCGGCCAACGCCGAGAAGTACGGCGTCGCCTACGATGACGGTTACAACGCCGCGCTGACCGACTCGCAGCAGGCCGAAGCCGAACGCGTAGCCCAGCTGGAGCAGGATCACCAGGATGCCATCGCCAGGGCCCGTGCCGAGGCGATTGCCCAGTCGCGTGCCGAAAAGGTCACCCCGCTGAAGCAGGCTCCGGCGGCCAGCGCACCAGCCACCGCGGCCAAGCCGAAGAACGATGACAAGGCGCCATTGTACGAGGATATGGCCAAACGGCTTTCGCGTCCGCAGTCCTAAGGCTTCCACCCGTTTAGCAGCATACGAAGGACTTATTGCATTTCACCGCACTAGGAGGCAAGACTATGGATCAATCGACCAGCAGCACCGAACCGGCACAGTTCAGCGACCAGATCGACGAGGCAGTTACTCGTTTCGAAGCGGTCGGTGCCGAGCTCGACGAGGTGCTCAGCGCGATGAAAACCAAGATCCGTTCGTTGTTCCACGGCAGTGAAGTCCAACCCTTGTTCGTGACCGGAAGGGTGAAGACTCCGGAGTCCTTCCGGTCCAAGGCCTCGCGCCAGCTGCAGGAAACCCCGGAAACAAACCCGGTGCTCGAATTCCCCAACCCGTTGCGCGAAATCCACGACATGGTGGGGCTGCGCATCATCGTGATGCTGCCCCACGAAATCCAGCAGGTCGCTACGCTGATCAAGGCCCACCGCGAGGACTTCGATTGCCGTAGCGACCGGGAGAAGGACATCGGTTCGGTGGAATCCGGAACCTACGGCTACTCCTCACGCCACCTGCTGCTCAAAACCCGCAATGAACCGAGTGTTTCCAAATTCCAGGAGGCCCTGGGCAAGCCGGTGGTTCCCAGCGGCAACTTCGTCTTCGAGGTGCAAATCCGCACGGTGCTCCAGCACGCCTGGAGCGAGATGGAGCACGATATTCGCTTTAAGCATCCCGGCGAGGCGGCCTGGAACCCGCAGATCGACCGGCATTTCACCGCGACCTCCGCGATGCTCGAAACCGTGGAGAACTACTTCACCGACATCGACGATCTCTACCACCGGATGAATGGCTATCACGACCGGCAGGGGCTGGGCGCCGAGAAGCTCTCGGGGGAGAAGATCGGTGAAATCTGGCAGACCCTGCTGCCCCATGTGGACCGCAAACGCGATGACGACTGGTCCTGGGCTGCCGAACTGCTCGGCGCGCACGGCATCGACGCGACCTGGCAGCTGGCCGAGCTCCTGGACGCGAACGTGGTCACCGAGGTCCGCGCGGCGCTGGACCACCGGTATTCTCCGGGGCCGGACCGGCTGCTCGACGACGTGCTGCTGTGGCGCTTCGGCAAGGAGCATATCGAAAAGACCAGCGGCTCGGATCTGCGCCGCGAGGCGTCGCTGCGCCGCCGGCTGATTCAGATGAAGGACTTCCGCTCCACGCAGCGCGGCTAAGCCACCTGCCTCCGCCCGCCACCAAGACCCGGTGGCGGGCGGCGGCTTTTTGCTTCCGATGTCGATTCGCACACAGTAAGGCATAACCCAGCTGGGCGACCGGTAGGATAGTAAAGTTGCCCTTGATAGGGCCAATAGATTTTCCTTACCCCGTTTCGAAAGGGCCACACCATATGATTTCCGTAGCCAACCTTGAGCTACGCGTCGGCGCCCGCTTGCTGATGGACGAAGTAAACTTCCGGATTGACAAGGGCGACAAGATCGGACTGGTGGGTCGTAACGGTGCCGGTAAGACCACCATGACCAAGGTTCTGGCCGGGGAAACCCAGCCAACCGGCGGCGACGTGTCAAACAAGGGCTCCATCGGCTACCTGCCGCAGGACCCGAAGACTCCGGACATGGAGCAGCTCGCGCGCGACCGCATCCTGGCGGCCCGCGGGCTGGATATCGTGCTGAACAAGCTGGCCAAGAACCGCGAGGAGATGGCCAGCGAAGACGCCAGCATCTCCGCCAAGGCCATGCGCCGCTACGACCGACTGGAAGCCGAGTTCATGGCCGCCGGCGGTTATGCCGCAGAATCCGAAGCCGCCGCGATCTGTTCGAATCTGGATCTGCCAGAACGCATCCTGGACCAGCCGTTGAGCACGCTCTCCGGTGGTCAGCGCCGCCGTGTGGAGCTTGCCCGCATCCTCTACTCGGACGCCGAAACGCTGCTGCTTGACGAGCCGACCAACCACTTGGACGCCGACTCCATCACCTGGCTGCGCGACTTCATCAAGAATTATGCCGGCGGCGTGCTGATGATCAGCCACGATACCGGCCTGCTGGACGCCACCGTGAACAAGGTGCTCTTCCTGGACGCCAACCGCGCCACGGTGGATGTCTACAACATGAATTGGAAGCGCTACCAGGTCCAGCGCGAAACCGACGAGCGCGCCCGCAAGCGCGAGCGCGGCAACATCGAGAAGAAGGCCTCGGTCTTGACGGCGCAGGCCAACAAGATGAAGGCCCGTGCCTCCGGTGCCTCCGCCGCCCAGTCGATGCTCAAGCGTGTGGACCGCATGCTCTCGGGACTCGAGGATGTGCGTGCCAACGATCGTGTCGCGGCGCTGCGCTTCCCGGATCCTGCCCCTTGCGGCAAGACCCCGCTGATGGCCGAGGGCCTGTCGAAGGCCTATGGTTCGCTGGAAATCTTCACCGACGTGTCCTTGGCAATCGACCGCGGTTCCAAGGTAGTCATCCTGGGCCTGAACGGTGCCGGTAAGACCACCTTGCTGCGCATGCTGGCCGGTGTCTCCGAACCAGACACCGGTGAGATCGTTCCGGGCCACGGCCTGAAGATCGGCTACTTCGCCCAGGAGCACGACACCCTGGATACCGAAGCCACCGTGCTGGAGAACATGCGCCGCAACGCGCCCGATCACCTCAACGATGCAGACGTGCGTTCGATCCTCGGCTCGTTCATGTTCGTCGGCGATGATGTGTCCAAGTCCGCCGGGGTGCTCTCCGGCGGCGAGAAGACCCGTCTGGCCCTGGCGACCATCGTGGCTTCCAGCGCGAATGTGCTCTTGCTCGATGAGCCGACTAACAACCTCGACCCCGCCTCGCGCGGAGAGGTGCTTGGCGCGCTGTCCACCTTCCCGGGTGCCGTGGTCATGGTCAGCCACGATGAGGGCGCGGTGTCGGCCCTGAAGCCTGAACGCGTGGTCATCTTGCCCGATGGCGACGAAGACCTGTTCAACGACGGCTACCTGGAATTGGTCTCACTGACCTAAATCAGCGACTGCACATTCATCGCGGGCCGGCACACTTGCACAGTGTGCCGGCCCTTGGTGTTATATCCAGCCGTGAGGTTAAGTCTGCACTGTCTGCCGTCGGCTCGTGAAAATTCGTCCAAAGACGGGGATATTAGAAAATCCGGAGGCGGTGCACGCTTCCGGGAACTTGAGCACCTGGCTAAAACTATCGGAATTAACAGGTTCTGGCTCGAAGTAGCCGGTTGAAGTGCTGATCCATATCCACTTTCCAAGGAGAAAGTTCCTGCTATCTTGGAAGTATGGATAGTTCACCTGCTGACGATGGTCTTGATGGGTGGCCGCACCCCGACCCGAAGACTGCCGCTCGAATGCTGGAGGAGGCCAAACGGGTAGATGCTCGCACACAGGAACTAGTGGCCCAGAACCTCCAGTCCGCCCGTAGCAAATGGAAACCGGCGGTGTTCTTTACATATATAGCAACTTTTCTGTTGGTATTTACCGGACCTCTAGGGCATCTTGGCATTTCGGATGCATACGCCGGGCGGCTATGTGCGACATTGCTAATCCTGCCCATGCTTATGTACACGTTATTGATTCAGGGTGCTAATCATCGGGAATCGGCCTCAGCAGTTATTGTGTTGAAAGGTCGCAAGTTGGTTAGTGTCTTATTCGCCGTCCTTTTATTTGCGGCATTGCCGACTGCAAGTATGTTGGGAATCGCCATACCGTGGTGGATGTGTCTTGTAACCGCAGCGCTCATAGTCTTACCGATGGCTGCGAGCACGTTGGCCGGGCGCCGGCGCACCGGGAACCAGGTGCAGCAGAGTCGCAGAGCATGGAATCTCGCGCCGCTGAACCTCCGTACTCGGCTTGGCACTCTCGCAGCGGCCCTCTACTTAGGAATCGCGATTTTCTCGCTCTATTTTTCCTGGTTCGCTCTCGCCCAGTTCGTAATGAGCATGTTAATGTTGGCGCTGGTCATTTTAGGTGCCTCCAGCAGAGGATTGGTCAAACTCGGTGCCCACTGGAGAGATCAAGAGTGGTTCGCTTTCGGATTGTCGTTTTTCTTGTACCAGTTGTCCATGCTGGTCGCTATACGCACGACATGGGACTCTCCTGTAGTTGGAGTCGTAAGCGCGATCGTTGTTGCGCTTCCCATGGCTCTCGGCGCGTTACTTAGCAAGCAACGATCATGAGCGGCGGAGAGAATGAGAAACAGCATCCACGACACCAACTGGATGATGCTTTGCTCACACCAGTTCGGTTTTCGCTCATGGCCGCGGTGCGAGAAGACGCAGAATTCGATTTTGCAACATTGCGGGACATGATTGAAACAGAAGATTCAACCCTTAGCAAAGCGATCAGCTACCTGCAAAAAACTGGCTATGTTGTGCCGCGAAAAGGGTATGTCGCAAATAAACCACGTACTTGGGTGCGTGCGACTCCGGCAGGAACTGCCGCATTTAGGCGTCATCTCGCAGCGCTTCAAGAAATTGCAGCTGGGCACGGCGAAGATCTGAGCTAATTCAGCAGCAGTGGATCGTCCGTTATAAAATTGTTCGGTTCCAGCAGGTTCACAATCTAACTCGTCTGGCGTGCCGCACTCTCGGAATCGCATACAGTTTTCACCAATTGTAAGAACGTCAGTTGATCAGATGCGACCATCACGGTAGCTGATTCGTTGTTCAGAATCTCTAGCCACTGGATTTGGAGTAGCTTCACAATTTTGAACCTGTTCTGATGGTTACCCAATCGCCCCAACCGCAAATTAATGCAGGGGGGTATAGATTGGTCTCACCGCAGTACGGTTCAATCCGCTCAAGATAGGACAGCGCAAGCTGCCGGAACGACTGGTTCCGCACACAGCGCTCCGCGCCTTCCTGCGATTCAACAGATTCAACTGACTTGAACCGGCCGCCGAACCAACGTTTTGTAAATTATCGGTAGCCTGACGCAATCCCGGGCAAAATTTTCCAAGATATTCCGGGTCGCTAAATCACTGGCGAAATGGCTAGGGCACCGAGATATCTCGTTGGAGCTCGGATACCAGCCTGCGATGTGGAGACGATCCCTGGACGCAAGCAGCAACCCGGGGGGCTGATCCAAGATGCCGACGCACCTCGCTTGGGGGCAGATTCTCAGCTGAAACAACTGACCCTAACCGAGTTCCGGTTAGGGTCTGAAGTTTTGCTGTACTCAGCGCGATTCGCTGGAGGAGCCGGCGTCGCGCGGTTCATCGAGCATCGCGTCCTCGTAGGCCTCGTCGGTCAGCGTGCCGTCGCGCCTGAACTTCTTCTCCTGCTTTGCGCGCAGCTTGCGCACCCGGTGCACCGGTTCGTCGAAGCCCAGTGCCTTCGCCTCGGCCAGCTCGGCGGCGTCTTCGGCGTTGATCTTTCGCTGTTGCTTCACCGCGTACCAGAAGCCGACGAAGGCAAGCACGCCGAAGGCGTACCACTGGTAGGAGTAGGACAGGTGCGGGCCTTCATCGGTGTCTGGCTTGTCCAGCGCAAGCGGCGTCGTGGCCGGCGCCGGATCTTCCGCGTACATGATGCCGTAGGCGCCTTCGGCGATTGGGTAGCCAAGATCCGCGGCATAGCCCGGCAGGAAGATGGAGGCTAGCTGGCCCTCGGGGGCACCACGATCCAGTTTGACTTCGGTTGGCTTCAGCCGAGCCTCCAGCGTGACGGTGCCCGTTGGGGGAGCCGGGACCTCATCGGGGCGACCGTTTTCGGAGTTGCCGATGGGCAGGTAGCCGCGGTCGATAATGACCGTGGCGCCGGTTTCGGTGCGGAAAGGCACCAGCACCTCATAGCCCGGACGGGCCGCCTTGATGCGGTTGCGCACGATACGTGTGTCCTCGGCGAGGTACTGGCCGGTGAGCTTCACCGTCATCCAGGTATCTTCTTCGGGCAGCGCGTCGAACTTGGCCAGGGCCGCATTCCCGGAGACCGGTTCGGCATCGTAGTTGTTGTTCACGTGGGTGATCGCGGTGAGCACTTCGGCGCGGCGATCAGCCTGCCATTTGCCAAGACCCGTGCAGGCTGCGGCGAAGATCACGACGAGCAGCAACCAGCCCACCCAGCGGGTGCTGGCCAAAAAACGGTACATTTACTGATTGGCTCCTTCGCCCATTGGCAGGGTTTCCTTATAGAGCAAGCGTTCCTTGAGGTAGGTCTCCAGCCATTCGCGATGCTCTTGGCAGGCCAACCAGATCTTGCGTCGTTCCGGGGTGTGGATTTTGGGGTTATTCCACAAAAGCTGGAATTCGGCTGGCTGGCGGCATCCCTTGCGGGAGCACTGCACCGGGGCCGGGGCGGAATTTGCGCCACCAAGCGAACCTAGCAGATCCATTTACTGCTCCTTCGGAGTCTCGGTTGGCGGGGCGGGCTCGATAAGTGTGCCGTCGATGATGACCACTTCTGGTTCCTCGACCCCGGTGGCCTGGACCTTGTTTTCAAGCTGTTCCGGTTCGGTGCCCGTGAAGAACTCCGCCGGCGGCTCACGCTTGGTCAGATCTGCACCGCCATTGGCGATGACTACCGCGATATAAGGAAGAACGATCGCCCCGGCCAGCATGACCCAGCGAATCCAGCCCTCAAAAAAGAAAGCCAGGATGAAGCACACCATGCGCACGGTCATGGATATCGTGTATTTGCGTACACGCAGATCGCGCTCGGAGCTATGGGACTCGTGCGCTTCGGTAATGCGATGAACCGGCTGGTCCTTGGGACCGGGGTTCGAGTGCTGGTGTGACATGGCTTTCGAACTTCGCTCAACGGGGTTATTTCTGCCCCTATTCTCTCACTTGAGCCTGTGAGAACCGAATTTCTACATGCCGTCGAAGCGGTAATACTGCGGGGTAGCTAATAGGATTGTTCTCGGAGTAGCTACTGACCTAAGCAAAGTGCCTGATCCTTCGCCCGCAAATCGACGGCGTGCAGGAGATGCATGGATGGAGAAAAACATTGAGCACGGATACCACCAACGGCCGCAGCGTACTGGTCACCGGCGGAAACCGCGGAATCGGCCTGGCCATTGCGCGTTCTTTCGAAGCTAACGGCGACAAGGTAGCGATCACTTACCGCAGTGGAGAGGTGCCTGCCGGGCTGCTGGGCGTGAAGGCGGATGTCACCGACGCGGAGTCGATCGACGCGGCCTTCAAAGAGGTCGAAGCGGCTCACGGCCCGGTCGAGGTGCTTGTCGCAAACGCCGGTGTTACCAAAGACACCCTCCTGTTGCGCATGAGCGAAGACGACTTCACCTCGGTGATCGATACGAACCTGACCGGCGCCTTCCGTGTGATCAAACGCGCAACCAAGGGCATGCTGCGCCTGAAGCGTGGGCGCATAGTGCTCATCTCCTCGGTGGTGGGGCTCTACGGCTCGCCGGGCCAGATCAACTACGCCGCGTCCAAGGCCGGACTGGTGGGTATCGCCCGTTCGCTGACCCGCGAGCTGGGTTCGCGCAATATCACCGCCAACGTGGTCGCCCCGGGCTTCATCAATACCGAAATGACCGCCGTGCTTCCGGAAGAAACCCAGAAGTCGTACCTGCAGTCCATCCCGGCCAACCGCTTCGCCGAACCCGAAGAGGTTGCCAACGTGGTCCGCTGGGTTGCCAGCGACGAAGCGGCCTACATCTCCGGTGCCGTGATCCCGGTCGATGGCGGCTTGGGCATGGGCCACTAGAACTACCCCCAATCTTCAATCATCCTAAGGAGTAAGAAAAGTTGAGCGAATACAAGGGTGCAATTGTCACCGGTTCTTCCCGCGGCATCGGCGCTGTCACCGCACAGATCCTCGCCGAACAGGGTGTCGGCGTGGTGATCAACTACCGCGCTAAGGCGCCACGAGCCAACAAGATCGTGAGCACCATCGAGGAAAAGGGCGGCAAGGCTGTCGCCGTCGGCTCGGACCTGACCACCGTCGAGGGCCCGCAGGCCTTGGTCGACGCAGCGGTCGAAAACTTCGGTTCCCTCGACGTGCTGGTGCTGAACGCCTCCGGCGGCATGGAAACCTCCATGGGGGAGAACTACGCGCTGCGCTTGAACCGTGACGCGCAGGTCGCAATGCTCGAGGCGGCCCTGCCAAAGCTGAGCGAGGGCGGCCGCGTGGTCTTCGTGACCAGCCACCAGGCGCACTTCATCAAGCAGGTCTCCACCATGGATGCCTACGACCAAGTCGCGCAGTCCAAGCGTGCGGGTGAAGACGCCTTGCGCGAGTTCATCCCGAGGCTGGCCGAGAAGAATATCGACTTCGTTGTCGTCTCCGGCGACATGATCGAGGGCACCATCACCGCGACCTTGCTCAACCGCGTAGAACCAGGCGCCATCGAGGCCCGCCGCGAGGCCGCCGGCAAGCTGTACTCCGTCGAGGAGTTCGGCGCCGAGGTTGCCAAGATGGTCTTCGCCGAGGTGGAAACCGGTCACACCGAGTACGTTGGCGGCGCCGAGGACTTCCTGAAGCAGGCAGGCCAGTAACTACCTGCTGATCAGCTGATCAACTCCAAAGCCTGTTGCCCGCCCCCATAGTTGGGGGCGGGCAACAGGCTTTTTAAGCATCCTATCGAGGGGGCATGCCGTCGTGGCTGGCCAGCGAAGAATCCGCTGAGGTTAGCATGTCCACTGATAGGGGGTGGTTGCGGAGACCTTCAGCAGACCATAGCGTTCGAGGATGGGACGGGAGTACTCGGTAGAGTCGCTATGGATCAGCGTTTTGCCCAACTTCAGCGCGGAGCGGGCCCGGGCAGCCGTCAGCGCACGGTAGATCCCTCTTCCGCGCCATTGCTCAAGGGTTCCGCCGCCCCAGATGCCTGCAAATTGCGTTCCGGGAACGGGTTCAAGCCTTCCGGCACTGACGATCTGCCCATTGGCTTCGGCAACCCAGAGTTCCATCCCGTCATCGGTGGCCAGGCGCTGCAACACCGCCTCGGCGTGATGCTCCGACACCGGATCGCCGAAGGCCTCATCCTGCATCGCACACATCGCGCGCACTTCTGTCTCGGTTGAAACTTGGCGCAGCCGAACGCCCGCCGGCAACTCGACGTCCACCGCGAGATCCGCTGCCGGCCCAATCATGATGGACTCGGATTCTTCGGCAACGAATCCATGGGCTAGCAACTCGTCGTGCAGTCCGGGTGCATGATCGTGGCCGCGCGTCTTCCACTCAACCCGGGTGATCTCGGGCGCTAGTTCGTAGTGGGTCAATGCCTCGCCAACTAGGCTGGAAAGATCAATCCCGCTGGCCCGGTCAACGTGCGGGTAGGTGATGAACCCTCGGCCCTTCGCGAAGCTCACCAGGCGCAGTGGACCGAGCCGTGCCACGTTGAGCGCGCTCGGCGTTTCTGCATCGGTGCGAAGCTGCTCGTCGTATAAACCAAGAAATTCTGCGGCCAATGCTGTGCCCATGGTTGGTTCCCGCCTGCCGGATGGATCAAAAGGGCGCCTCCTGAATAATCAGAAGGCGCCCTGGGAAGTTGTGCGGTTACGGCTTCTCGCCGCAGACCACCTTGTGCCATGGCTGGTAGGTCCAGCTCTTGACATCCGGTGGCAGGGTTTTCGAACCGTCAACCGTCGTGCGATTGCGCGTGATGTCGATGGTGAAGCCCTTCTGCCCGCCGCTTTCGGAAACACATTCCTTGGCGGTGTTGTACTTGATCTCCGGGTTCGTCTGGTTGTACTTGCCCGAGCTCTTCTGCGAGACCTTCCAATAATCGGTGCTCCACAGCCGAGTGTGCACCCGGTCCCCGGATACCCAGGCCTGGATCATCACACCATAGGGGGAGTTGTTCTTCCAGATCATGTCGACCGAGCCTTCCCACAGGGTGGCTTCGCGCCCCGCCGGGTAGCGTTCGAACCAGCGGGAGTGCGGCTTGTGGGTGACGTCGTCGTAGCCGGCAAGGAAGCCGACGTTGTACAACTGGGTAGAGATCTGCGACAGGCCGCCGCCAACTGCTTCAGTGGAGAAGCCGTCGACCACCACACCGGAACCGAAGTAGCCGTTGGCCACGGTGATTGGGCCCAGGGCCTCGAGCAGCGAGAAGTTCTCCCCGGGCTCGATCACGGTTCCGTTGATGCGTGCCGAGCCCGCACGCAGGTTCTTGGTGCGGACCGTGTCATTGGCCGGGTAGGGGGTCGAGAATTCGACGATCTCTTCCTTGATGCCCAGCTTCTTGGCGTCTTCGGTGGTGAAGTCGGCTTCCGAAGCACTCAGCACCACCTTTGCGGTGCGTTCCTTGGTTTCGGTCGCGGCCAGTACCTTGGCACCGAGGCCCTTGGTCTCGAGCGCGACACCGGGCACCGATTTCTTGATGGTGGGCTTGCCGTTTGCCAGCGTGATGCGGGCGTTCTTGGCCGTGCTGCTCAGCTCGGAATTCTTGGTCGCCGCGTTGAAAAGCTTCTTGTCGTCCAGGGTGATGGCCGGGGCGCCGTCCTTCGGCGTGTAGCTGGCCGCGGCGGCGATCGAAGCGGTCGAAATGTCGACTTTCTTCTGATCTGAGGTCAAGGTGACCTTGTCCTTGAGCAAGGACTTCACCTGGTCGTCATAGAAGGACTGCAAGGCATCGGGGGAAATCTCCGGCTTGGTGACCTCGCTGGGCAGCTCAATCCCGGCGGCGCCGATGCGCCATTCTTCGCTCAGCAAGCTGGCGGCCTCATCTTGCTTCAATACGACGCCATCAACGGGCGCGACGAGCGTTGCCTTGCCCTCGGCGAAGGTGACATCTCCCTCGGCGACCTCGGCGTTTGCCTTCTTGGCCAGCGCCTGAAGTTCGGTGTTGAGCTTGTCGTTGTCTACGTCGATGCTCGCGGTGGCGGTGTATTTGCCGGTTAAGCGATCGAGCAGATCGGCCGGGTTTGCTTCGTATCCGGTCAGGTCCGCGACCGTGTCATCGATGTTGAGCGTCAGCCCCGCCTTGGCCGGATCAATTTTGTAGCTCTGGGCATTTACCAGGACCTCGAAGGGCTCCTCCGCCAAGGGCGCCACGGATTCACTCAGGGCAGCTCGTGCTTCGTCCTGGCTCATCGAACCGATGTTCACCCCGGCGATGCTCGTATTAGCCGGGATCTGGGCGCTCACGAAGGCTGCACCGCCGAAATAGAGCGCCGCGGCAGCCACCACGCACGAACCGGTAATGATCCAGGGCTTGGCCTTGCTCTTGGCCTTGCCCTTGGAACCGTTGCGAGCGGAGGGTGAGGATGAACTGTCCGGGGAGGGAGTCTGCACTTGTCTGTTAGCTCTTTCGAAAAGCGATTGGGGTCGGGCACGGTACGTGAATTATTACTTCCAAGTACAGCAATGCACCAAAAGAAATACTAACGGGTGGAGCAACCGACACGCGGTGTTGTGTGAGCAATCGCCTGAATTGTTATCGAGTTGTTGGATTTCAGGCCGCCAGGTCATTCAATACTAGGTCGGCGATCACATCCAGGCGGCCAAAATCGATGCGCGCGCCCGCTTGCTCACGCAGCGCCGGCTTCGCGTTGAAGGCTACACCCAGTCCTGCGGCGTTGACCATGTCCAAATCGTTGGCACCGTCCCCGGCGGCGATGGTTGCCTCCATGCCGATGCCGTGTTCGGCCGCCCAGGCGCGCAGCATCTTTTCCTTCATGGCGCGATCCACGATCTGGCCATGCACGGTGCCGTCGAGCAGACCCGCGGTGATGCCCAGGGTATTTGCCAGCGCGTGGTCCAGCTTGAGCTCTGCCGCCAAGGGGTCCAGGATCTGTTGGAATCCGCCGGAGACCACGCCGACCAGGTGCCCGGCTGCATGGAAGCGCTGCACCAGTTCGCGTGCGCCGTCGGAGTAGACCACGCGCGCAATGACTTCGCTCAAGACGGTTTCCGGCAGGTCTTTGAGTGTGGCCACACGCTGAACCAGCGATTGGGCGAAGTCCAATTCCCCGCGCATCGCAGCTTCGGTGACCGCGGCGACCTCCTCCTCGCGCCCGGCATGGGCCGCAAGCAATTCGATGACTTCCTGCTTGATCAGGGTTGAATCGACATCCATCAGCAGCAGCATGCGCGGCGCATCGGTCAGCGCGGAATCCACCACGGTCACGCAGGCGTCCGCAGCCGCAAGCGCACCGGTTGCGACGTAGGCGTCAAAGGCCTCTTGCGCCTCGATTCGCAATGCGGTCGAATCAGCATTCTCGATGCGCACCCTTGCCACCATGCGCTCGGCTGAATGCTGCACGCTCAAGGCGGCGTCGGCGGCGAGGGGCAGGGCCTTGCCCACATGGTCGATGAGCGAATCGAAAGTTTCGCGGGGTAGTGCCGGGCGGGAGACGAGGGTCAAAGTTGAAGCCATGAAACTATTTTCGTCTCTGGAGCCAAGTACGACCAAACATGACGGTCGGTTCCTTTCCGCTGGCGGTAGAGCCAATGCACTTGTACACGTTGGTTCAATGAGTTTCGGATGGCCAATCTGCCAGCAGGCCTGATGGGCGCGAGCGATCCGTTGCCGGGATTACCCAGCTCGGCGCGCACCATCTGCTCGGGTGAGTCTGGTTTCTTGTCCTTGACCACCGAGCGAGTGAGGATTTCCGCAGCAGAATTCGGCTCACCGATGCCGAAAGCGAGAAACTGCCCGGTGCCGGGTTAGCTTCTCGCCGCGCACTCAGCGGGAAGCCTGCCGGTGATCCGCGTCCTTGACAAGCGGGGTACGCGCCACGGCTAGACTGCTATTCGGTGCTCGGCCGGTCCACCACCGGCTGTGGAGTCATATTGCACAGCTGCAGCGGTGTTTTCAATTAGTGAATCAGAGAACGAAAGTCTAGGCTTAAAAACCATGAGCGAAGTGCTAACTTTCAACGATGTCAGCGTGGTGCGCGGGGGTAAAGACCTGCTCAAAGACGTGTCCTGGGAAGTCACAGAAGGCCAGCGGTGGATTGTGCTGGGCCCCAATGGCGCCGGCAAGTCAACCCTGATGAACATTGCAGCCACCCGTCTGCATCCCTCCCGCGGCACCGCGGGCATTTTGGGCGAAACCATGAGCAAGGTCGATGTTTTCGAACTGCGGCCGCTGATCGGCTTGAGCTCGGCACTGGTCGCCAACGCCATTCCCGGCAACGAGACCGCGCTGAACGTGGTCCTCACCGCCGCGTACGGGATGACCGGGCGCTGGCGCGAGAAGTACGAACGCCTCGACGAACGCCGGGCCTTCTCGATGCTCCACCAGTGGGGCATGTCCACCTTCATGAACCAGCCATTCGGCAAGCTATCCGAAGGCGAGCGCAAGCGCGTACTCATCGCCCGTGCGCTGATGACCGACCCGGAACTGCTGATTCTCGATGAACCAGCCGCAGGCCTGGATCTCGCCGGGCGCGAAGAACTGGTGACCAAGCTCACCGAGCTGGCCGCCGATGAAGACTCCCCGGCCTTGGTGCTGGTGACCCACCACCTCGAGGAAATACCGCCTGGCTTCACCCACATCTTGATGCTCAAGGACGGCGAAGTGGTTGCCTCGGGCGATATCGCCTCCACCCTGACCGAGGAAAACCTCAAGGCAACCTACGGGATGGAGCTGAGCATGCGCGAAGACGCCGGCCGCTACTCCGCCGTCGCGCGCCGCCAAGGCTAAGGACGCGCTGAACTGTGATCGAATTTTGGCGTGAAGCGTTAATCCTGCTCGGCGGACTGTGGGCGGGAACCATCAACACGGTGGTGGGGTCGGGCACGCTGGTGACCTTCCCCATCCTGGTCGCATTGGGAATCACCCCGGTCAACGCGGTCGTCTCCAACGCCATGGGCCTGATCGCCGGAGGCTTCTCCGGCGCCTGGGGCTACCGCCGCGAAGCGGCCAGCGTGAAGAAGACCCTGCTGAAACTGGTGCCGGTCTCCCTGATCGGCGGACTGATCGGTTCGCTGCTGCTGCTGAACCTGCCCGAATCGGTGTTCGGTGTGGTCGCCCCGGTGCTGCTGCTCTGCGCCTTGGTGCTGGTCATCTACCAGCCGAAGCTCGCCGCCTGGGCCAAAACCCGGCAAGCGCAGCGCGGCGGAAGCGACCCGGACGACGCGGACCGCGCGAAGATCCCGCTGATCCTCTACGTGCTGGTCTTTGTCATCGGCGTCTACGGCGGATACTTCACCGCCGCCCAGGGCGTGCTGCTCATGGCGGTCTTCGGCGTCTTCCTGCAGGCTTCCCTGCAGCAGTCCAACGCCATCAAGGTGATCCTTTCGCTGCTCGTGAACCTGGTCGCCGCCGGGATTTACCTGCTGATCGCACCGGAACGCATCCACTGGCTGATCGTCCTGCTGATCGCCGTCGGCTCGCTGATCGGCGGGTTCATCGGCGCGAAGGTGGGACGCAAGCTCTCCCCGGGATGGCTGCGCCTGGTCATCGTCATCCTCGGCGTCGTCGCCTTGGCGAATATGCTCTACAAGCTAGTAGCCGGTGCCTGAGATCACCAACCCCGAACGCATCCTGCGGGTCGAAGATCTGCATGATGATGCGCGTTTGGACGAATACCTGCGCCTCTCCGAAGCCCACCTGCGCATGCGCACCGACGTGGAAAACGGCCTGTACATCGCCGAAAGCACCACGGTGGTCACCCGCGCCATCAACGCCGGCCACGTGCCGCGCAGCTTCCTGCTGGCCGAAAAGCACCTGGACCAGCTGGCCGAAGAGTTCGAACGCTTCCCCGAGGTGCCGATCTTCATCGGCAACGACCGGCAGCTGCAGGACCTGGTCGGCTTCCACCTGCACCGCGGCGCGATGGCTTCGATGAACCGTCCGGCACCGCTGGACCTGGGCCAGGTGCTCACCGCCAGCTCGCGGATCGCGATCCTCGAAGACATCGCCGACCACACCAATCTCGGCGCGATCCTGCGCTCGGCCTCCGGACTGGGCGTCGACGCGGTGCTGATCACCCCGAAGTGCGTAGACCCCTGGTATCGGCGCAGCGCGCGCGTGTCCATGGGCACCGTCTTCGACCTGCCCTGGGTGCGGCTGAACTCCTGGCCAGAGGATATCGCGATCCTCAAGGACCATGGCTACACGATGCTGGCCATGGAACTGACCGAGGACGCGGTGGCGCTCAACGAGGTCGAGATGACCGAAGGAAAGAAATTTGCGATGATCCTGGGCAACGAAGGCAGGGGAGTGGCAGAGCAGACCCTGGCCTTGGTTGACCAGGCGGTGATGATCCCGATGCGCCGCGAAGTCTCCTCGCTGAACGTCGGCGCGGCCAGCGCCATTGCCTTCTGGCACCTGTGCTCCGCGCCACGCAATTGAGTTTCGCAGAACTTGGTTTTGTGGGATAGGATGGAATGTCTGTGTATCGACCCTGGTCGAGGTCGCAGGCTAATTTTCCGAGCAAGTAGCTGCTGGCAAAATCCAGTGGCCATAAACCAAAAGGTGTATAGCTATGAAGGCTGATATTCATCCACAGTACGGTCCAGTTGTCTTCAACGACCTGGCTTCCGGCGAGCAGTTCCTGACCCGTTCGACCCGTTCGTCGGACAAGACCATCGAGTGGGCAGATGGCAACACCTACCCAGTGATCGACGTCGAAATTTCGGCTGCATCGCACCCGTTCTACACCGGTAAGCAGCGCATCATGGACACCGCTGGCCGTGTCGAGCGCTTCAACGCCCGCTTCAAGGGCTTCGGCGGCAAGAAGTAATTCTTCGCCCCTCGCAAGCTTAAAACGGCGCGATTCCAGTTTGACTGGAATCGCGCCGTTTGCTTTTTAACCGGCAGCACACCGCCGGTCGATTGGCCTGCGCAGCCGAGGTGTCACAGATCCGGCGCGGGCGGTGTCTTCATGTCATAGGACCCAGAACCGACCCGCAGGAGGAGTCATGACCAGCAGGATCCCGGCCACAGAAATCACCGGTCTCTACGGTGCACTCATCAAGAAATTCAGCGCGAAGATGTTCGGCAAAGTCCCGGAATCCCTGGGCGTGATGTGGCACAACAAGCCCGTGCTCAAGGCATCCATGGGCATCGGGCAGAAGGTGCAGAAGTGGGACAGCTGCGATGAGTCGCTGAAGTCTTACGCCCATATGGCCGTGGCCTCTTTCATCGGCTGCACGTGGTGCCTGGACTACAACTACTTCATGGCGCACAACCACGGCCTGGACCTGGACAAGGCCCGGCAGATCCCGTGCTGGCGCGAGTCCGAGGTCTTCACCCCGACGGAGCGCGACGTCCTGGAGTATGCAGAGGCCATGAGCGCCACGCCCGTCTCGGTGACCGACGAACTCTCGGCACGGCTGCTCGAGCAATTGGGCGCGCCGGCGCTAGTCGAACTGACCAGCGTCATCGGCTTCGCCAACCTCACCACCCGCAGCAACGTCGCCCTCGGCATCGAATCCGAGGGATTCGCCGATTCCTGCGGGCTGAAACCGCTCGCGGAGCGCGGCGGCCGCGGAGTAGCATAGGCGGCATGAGCAACCTCGGCGCCGCTGACCTGCAGGATCCGTTCCTCGTGCACCGCGGCCTGCTCTTCACCGTCGCCTACGAGATGCTCGGCTCCGCGGCGGATGCCGAGGACGTGGTGCAGGAAGCCTGGCTCCGTTGGGCTGAACTGGACCCCGGCGTCCGCGCGGCCGTCCGCGACCCGCGGGCCTACCTCGTGCGCACCGTCAGCCGCCAGGCGCTCAACCGCCTGCGCACGCTGTCCAGGCGGCGGGAGGACTACGTCGGGCAATGGCTGCCCGAGCCCCTGCTCACCGTGCCGGATGTCGCCGAGGACGTGGAGCTGGCCGAAAGCGTCTCGATCGCCATGCTCACCATCCTCGAATCGCTCGCCCCCGTGGAGCGTGCGGTATTCGTGCTGCGCGAAGTCTTCGACGTGCCTTACGCGGAAATTGCCGAGTCCGTGGGCAAGTCGGCGGCCGCCGTGCGCCAGATCGTCAGCCGTGCACGCTCTCATGTGGCCGCCCGGCGCCCCCGCATGCGCGTGGATCGCAGCGAGCAGCGGGAAGTCGTGGAAAGCTTCCTGGCGGCGGTCACCACCGGGGATGTGCAGGGGCTGATGGACGTGCTAGCCCCCGAGGTCATACTCATCGCCGACGGCGGCGGCGTCGCCCAGGCCGTTCGGGTGCCGGTGTACGGTGCGAAGAAGGTGACCAATCTGCTGCGGCTCTTCCCGGAGGCCGCGCAAAACCCGAAGATCGCGCTTCTCTGGCTCAACGGGGCCCTGGGCATCCGCATCGACGATGAAGCAGGCGGTCCCTCACTCATAAGCCTGGTGGTGGAGGAAGGCAGGGTCGCACGGATTTTCGCCATGCGGAATCCGGACAAGCTCGGCCGCGTGGAGGCGGAAACCAGGCTGGAGCGCTAGCCGCTGAACAGCCGCGGTGATCGCCGCCGGCAAGGAGCAATTAGTCACCCCTCGCGCCCTTTGCGCTTTAACTCCCCGCCAACCTCAGACGATAGAATCGTCCCATGAAGCATCATGGCGAATACAAGGTAGTCGGCGGCAAATTAGTCGTCGTAGATCTCGAAAGCAGCAACGGGGTGATCGCCAATGCTTCGGTGAATGGCGACTTCTTCCTGGAACCGGACGAAGCCCTCGAAGACCTCAATACGGCTCTCGACGGGCTGCCCACCGAAGCCAGCCACGGCACCATCCGCGACGCGATCAACGCGAATCTGCGCGAAGGCGCGGTGCTGTTCGGCTTCGACGCCGATGCGGTGGCCCGTGCGGTACGCCGGAGCCTGGGCCACGCGACCAAATGGGAGGACCACCAGTGGGAAATCCTCGGCCCGCAGATCATCCCGGTAGCCGAACAGGTGGCACTGGATGAGGTGCTCACCCGGCAAATCGCCGCCGGGGAACGCAAACCCACCATCCGCTTCTGGGATTGGGACGAATCCGCGGTGGTTATCGGTTCCTTCCAGTCCCTAAAGAACGAGGTGGACATGGAACAGGCCAAGCACCACGGCATCAAGGTGGTCCGCCGCATATCCGGCGGCGGCGCGATGTTCATGGAGGCTGGCAACTGCATCACCTATTCGCTGTACGCCCCGGACTCCCTGGTCGATGGGATGAGCTTCGCAGACTCCTACCCGTTTCTCGACGACTGGGTAATGCAGGCCCTGGAATCAGTGGGCATCAAGGCGTACTACAAGCCGCTCAACGACATTGCCACGCCCAGCGGGAAGATCGGCGGCGCGGCGCAAAAACGCCTGGCCAACGGCGCGCTGCTGCACCACGTGACGATGAGCTATGACATCGATGCGCAGAAGATGGTCCAGGTGCTGCGCATCGGCCGCGAAAAGATCTCCGACAAGGGCATCACCTCGGCGGTCAAGCGCGTGGATCCGCTCAAGTCGCAAACCAGCCAGGACCGCTCCCAGCTCATCACCACGATGATGGACACCTTCGCCAAGCGCACCGGCGCCACCCGGGCGCAGCTCGATGCGCAGACGCGAAAGGCCGCCCAGGACCTGGCCGAATCGAAATTCGACACCGAGGCCTGGACGGCTCGCGTTCCGTAAAGCCGGGTAATCTAGCGGCTGATCCGACTGAAGGACTGCGCCTGCAGGCTGCGCTGAAGCTCCGCACGTTCCTCGATGAGGATGCGTTGCAGGGCGGCCGGCGCCGACTGGTTGGCCTCGAGCCAGGCGTTGGCCGCAAGCAGTGTCGGGTTCTGCGCAGGGTCGCCGGTCAGATCCTGGATGCCCGGATAGAGCCCCTCGATCACCCGCGTGGCGAATTCCATGCTCATCGTTTCGAAGACCGGCAGGATGGCCGCCCAGTAGCGCCGCTGGCAGTCGGCCAGGAGGCTGGGAGATCCCATGGCGAAACCTTGGGCGATCGCCGAGAGCGCGTCGTTGGACAGCGAACCGTTGTCGTCGTGGCCCATCAGCACCGTGTCGAAAGCGGCTTCCTTGACCGCGGCATCCGGGCGGGCGGCCAGGGCGGTGCGCACCGAGTTCTGCGCGACGCTGGTCGGGTTGGCCTTCGCCGCCTCATGCATCCGCTCCTGGGCGGCGGAGTCCAACCGGCCGGAGGCCGCGAGGGCAATATAGCTGGCCCAGCGCAGCTGCTCGTCGACGGTGACTCGATAGGGATTCGGTTCCTCGGCGAGGAAGGAATCGATGATCTCCGGCGCCACTCCGGAGCGCGCCAGACGGGCCAGCATGCGCGCGGTGGTGGTTTGCTGGTCGCTGCCGGAAGCGAAATCCGTGAGCCAACCGGTGAGCACCCGAGCCGCCTGCTCGCGCAGTGCCGCGCGAAGTTCCGGGGCGACATACTTGGAGATCGAGGTGGCCAGCTGGTCCAGCAGCACCGAGAACACCCCCGAGTCCTCGATGGTGTGGGCGTGCTCCAAAATCGCCGCCACATAGCTTTGCGCATCGAGTTTTCCCTGGCGGACCGCATCCCAGAGCGAGGCCCAGCAGGTGGCACGCGGCAAGGAATCGCGCAGCGCGCCCAGGTGCTCCAGCAGGGTCTGCAGCGAGCGCTGGTCGAATTCGATCAACGCGTAGGTTTCATCCCCGTCGTTGGGCAGCAACAGGTCCGGGGCGCGCTGGCCAACCAGGAAATCCAAGTCGACGCTGGCTCCCAGAAGTTCCACGCGTTGGGATTCGCTGCGCTCCAAGATGCCGGCGCGCAGCGTGTAGGCGGCCACGCTCAGCACGTGGGGGCGGATGATCGGCTCGCCGCTGATCGGGTCGGTCCCGCGCTGCTCCAATTGCGCGGCGGTGATCAGGCCCGATTCGTCCACCGTGTAGTGCGCCGCGAGCTTCGGCACCCCGCTGGTCTTCAGCCAGGCATCGGCCCAACCGCGCATATCGCGCCCGCTGGCCTTTTCCAGGGCCTGCAGGAAGTCTTCCAGCGTGGTGTTGGCGTACGCGTGCTCGCGGAAGTAGGCGCGCGCCGCATCGCGGAACGCCTCCGCGCCGACGAAGGCGGCCAGCTGCTTGAGCACGGACGCGCCCTTGGCGTAGGTGATGCCGTCGAAGTTCTGGTCTGCGGCCAGCAGATCCGGAATATCCGCCACGATCGGGTGGGTGCTAGGCATCTGGTCCGCCACATAGGCCCAGGCCTTGCGGCGGGCCGCGAAGGTGGTCCAGGCGGTGGTGAAGTCGGTGGCCTCGTCATTGGCCAGCGTGCCGATGTAGTCCGCGAAGGACTCCTTGAGCCACAGATCATCCCACCATCTCATGGTGACCAGGTCGCCGAACCACATATGCGCCATCTCGTGCATCAGGGTGTTGGCGCGTTGCTCGTGCTGGGCCTCGGTGGCCTGCGAGGTAAAGACATAGCGTTCGGTGAAGGTCACCAGTCCGGGGTTTTCCATGGCGCCGAGGTTGTATTCGGGGACGAAGGCCGAATCGTATTTGCCCCAGGGGTAGGGGAAGTCGAAGAGTTCGTGGAAGTAATCCAGGCCCTGGCTGGTCAGCTTCAGGATCTCTTCGCCGTCGAAGTGCTCGGCCAGCGAGGCCCGGCAGGTGGCCGCCATCTCGATGTTCAGCTCTTCGCCGTCGGCCAATTTCTGCAGGTGCGTTCCGCGCACGACGTGGTAGGGGCCGGCGAGCACCGCGGTGATGTAGCTGGAGATCGGCGCGGTCGGCGCGCAGGAAACGGTCTTGCTGCCGTCGCCGTTGTTGACCTCGTCGAGGATCTGCTGGTTGCTGGCCAGATGCCAGCCTTCCGGGCCGGTGAGCGTGAAGCGGTAGCTGGTCTTCAGATCCGGCTGCTCGAAGCAGGCGAAGACGCGCCGCGCCTCGGAGGGCTCGAACTGCGTGTAGAGGTAGGTCTGCCCATCTTGCGGATCCACGAAGCGGTGCAAGCCCTCGCCGGAGCGGGAATAGCTCGAGCGTCCGGCGATCCGCACGGTGTTCGGTGCGTCGGTGCGCAATCCGCGCAGATAGATGCGGGCGTCGAGCACCGCATCGGCCACCGGGATTTCGGACCCGTTGAGCACAATGCTCTGGATCGACTCGTGTATGTAGTCGATGAAGGTTTCGGGGGAGGCCGAGGTGAAGTTCAGCGTCGTCACCGCGGCGAAGGACGTTTCCGCTCCGGCGGTGGCATTGCTCAGATCAAGCTCGACTTCTGCGAAGTGCCAACTGATGTTGGCGGCGCGCCAAGCTGCCTCGTCGCGTCGCAGGTTCTCATTGGGTGCATAGCGTTCTAATGTGTCCACCCTTACAGCTTAGCTGTGAAATAAATGTTTGATAATGCCTCAGGGGATGGCAGTTATTTCGCCGCGGCGTGCATTCGGGCTAGCAGTTGGCGAATTCCCTGGAAATGCTCGGCCAGCAGCAGGCGGGCCTGCTCGATGTCCTTGGCGCGAACCGCCTCGAGAATCGCGCGGTGGGCCGCCGCGGTCTCCAGCAGCGCCGGCTTATCCGGCTCGGCCTGTCCGATCACGTCGTGGATCGAATGGTAGACCTCCCAGAACACGCCAAGCAGATTGCTGAGCAGGGTGTTATTCAGCGGCTCGAAGAGGATTCGATGGAAGTCCCGGTCCGCGTCGGTGAACATGTCGCCATCGACCGCCGATTGCTCCATGCTCACCACGCTGGCCTCCAGCGCAAGCAGATGCTCCTCGGTCACCGCGCGGATGGCCTGGTCGATCAGCCCGGTCTCCAGGGCCTGGCGCACATCGACCAGCTCTCCGGCCTCGTGGCCGCGGTGGCGCAGCGACATCTGCCCGCGGAAGGAGAGCGAATCGTGCAGCGCGCTGAGCGTATTCTCCGCGACGAACATGCCAAAACCGTGCCGGGTGTCGATGATGCCCAGCGCCTGGAGCACCTTCACCGCTTCGCGCAGCGAATTGCGCCCCACGCCCAGCTCGGCCATCAAATCCTGTTCGGTGGGCAACGGGTCTCCGGGAAGCAGATTCCGTTCCAGGATCAACGCGGTGATATCGGAGGTCAGCGCCCGCAGGCGTGACTTTGCATCGGTGCGGCGTGGCCCGTTAGTTGTCATGAACTTCTCCAATTTTCCAATTCGCGGTTGTGAGCTAGTTGACCACCGCTAGTGATTACCATTACAGTCTAGGCTATAGATCGGACATCCTACGTCCGATGAACTGACTTTATTTCCTTGGAGGTGGCATCGATGGCACTTAACGAAGTGGCAAGTAAGCCCTATGCTCGTCGAGACTTTTTGAAGATTACCGGCATGGTCGGCGCGGCCGCTGCATTCTCCGCCAGCCTCGCCGCTTGCTCATCGGGCAGCAGCGCCGAAGGATCCGGCGGATCCGGGTCAGCTGCCGCCGCAGGCCTGCTCACCGCCGGCATTTCCTATGCCCTGTCCACCGGGTTTGACCCGATGACCTCCTCGGGGGCCACGCCCTACGCGGCGAACATGCACATTTTCGAAGGCCTGGTCGATCTGCACCCGGCCACCCGCGAACCGTATCTGGCGCTGGCCGCCGCCCAGCCGGTCCAGGTCGACGACACCACCTGGGAAGTGGCGCTGCGCAAGGACGCGACCTTCCACGATGACAAGCCGGTCACCGTCGAGGATGTGGTGTACTCCTTCGAACGCGTGCTGGACACCAAGAATGCCTCGCTGTTCGCGCAGTTCATCCCGTTCATCAAGTCGGTCAAGGCCAAGGATGCGAACACCGTTTCCTTCACCCTGAACTACGCCTTCCCGCTGTTCCCCACCCGGATCTCGGTGGTCAAGGTCGTCCCGAAGGCCATCGCCTCCAAGGACCAGCTGGCCTTCGACGCCACCCCGATCGGCTCGGGCCCGTACAAGTTCGTTTCCGCCACCAAGGACGACAAGATCGAATTCGCCAAGCACGCGGGCTACAACGGCAGCCAGGTGGCCACGGCCGAAAAGATGACCTGGTTCCTGCTCTCCGATGCGGCTGCCCGGGTGACCGCCATGGAATCGGGCCGCGTCCAGGCCATCGAAGACGTGCCCTACCTGGATATGGAGCGCCTGAAGGCAAAGGCCAGCGTGGAATCGGTGCAGTCCTTCGGCCTGCTCTTCTTGATGTTCAACTGCGCCGAGAAACCCTTCGACGATGCCAAGGTCCGCCAGGCCCTGCACTACGGGCTGGACACCGAATCCATCATCCAGACCGCGCTGCTGGGCAATGCCAAGGCCGCGACCTCCTATGTGCAGGACACCCACCCGGAGTACCTCAAGGCGGACACCGTCTACAACTACGATCCGGCCAAGGCCGAAGCGTTGCTGAAGGAAGCCGGAGTGGGCAACCTGAGCTTCGAGCTGAAGACCACCGACACCTCCTGGGTGAAGGACATCGCCCCGCTGATCCTCGAATCCTGGAACAAGATCCCGGGCGTCTCGGTGACCATGCAGAACCTGCAGTCCGGTGCCCTGTACGCAGACAATGTGGACTCCGGGAAGTTCACCGTGGTCGCCGCCCCGGGCGACCCATCGGTGTTCGGCAACGATCTGGACCTGCTGCTGTCCTGGTTCTACCGCGGGGATGTCTGGCCTAAGTCCCGCTTCCGCTGGAGCGGAACCAAGGAATACAAGGACCTGCAGACGCTGCTCGACCAGGCGGTCAAGGCCGAAGATGCGTCCAAGGCCAAGGAAGCGTGGGGCAAGGCCATCAACCTGATCGCCGCCGAGGTGCCGCTCTACCCGGTGCTGCACCGCCAGCTGCCCACCGCCTGGAACCCCGATGCGGTCGAGGGCTTCGCGCCGCTGCCGACCACCGGGGTGTCCTTCGTCGGCGTATCGCCTAAGGCCTAGCCGCACCGCCTGGCCGGGCACCGCCTTCGCGGGCGGAGCCCGGCCGGAGACGAGCCACATTCACTTCCCAACCCAACGGAGTCCTTGCGTGGGAAATTTCCTCAACCTGCTGCTACGCCGCCTCGCGGCACTGCCCGTGATGATTCTGGGCATCTCGCTGCTGGTCTTCATCATCCTCAAACTCGCCCCCGGCGACGAGGCAACCAGCGCCCTGGGCGAAGGTGCCTCGGCGGCCGCCAAGGAAGCCTACCGGGAAGAACGCGGACTCAACGATCCGATCTTCATCCAGTACTTCGCCTTCCTCGCCCGGCTGATCCGGCTGGACTTCGGCAACACCACGCCGCCCGCCCAGTCGGTGAGCACCATGATCCAGGGCGCCTTCCCGCTGACCTTGCAGCTGACCTTCCTCGGGGTGGTCATCGCCGTGGTGATCTCGCTGGTCTTCGGTGTGCTCGGCGCGCTCTACCGCGACAAGTGGCCGGACCAGCTGGTGCGCATCTTCTCCATCGCCGCGATCGCCACCCCATCCTTCTGGCTGGGCATCCTGCTCATCCAGTGGTTCGCCCTGGGCGCGAACCCGCTCTTCCCCTCCGGCGGCGCCGCCCCGGCTGGCGGCGGCTTCGGCTCCTGGCTGAGCCATATGGCCCTGCCCGCGCTGGCCCTGGCCATCCCGGTCTCCGCCTCGCTGACCCGCGTGGTGCGCACCTCCATGGTCGAGGAGCTGGACCGCGACTACGTGCGCACCGCCATCGGCAACGGCGTGCCCCGCAACGAGGTGGTCAGCCGCAACGTGCTGCGCAACGCACTGGTCACCCCGGTGACCGTGCTGGGGCTGCGCATCGGCTACCTGCTCGGCGGCGCGGTGGTCATCGAAATGATCTTCTCGCTGCCCGGCATGGGACAGCTGATCATGAACGGCATCACCAATCAGGACACGAACCTGGTCCAGGGCGTGGTGCTGACCATCGCGATGACCTTCGTGCTGGTGAACATCGCCGTCGACCTGTTGTACCTGCTGATCAACCCACGTATTAGGACGGTGTAGCGATGACCATCATGGCCCCACGCAACAATCTGGTGCAACGCCTCAGCGCGGGCGGCAGCCGCTTCCGCGCGCTGACCCTAGGCTCCAAGATCTCCTTGGCTTTCCTGGTCCTGGTGGGCCTGCTCGCGCTGCTGGCCCCGGTGCTCGCCCCGCACGATCCGCTAGCCACCGGCACCCCGGCCCAAGCCCCGGGGGCCGAACACCTCTTCGGCACCGACCGCCTGGGCCGCGATATCCTCTCCCGGCTGCTGCACGGCGCGCAGGCCTCGCTGCTGGTGGGCCTCGGCTCGGTGGCGCTGGCCCTGGTGCTCGGCGGGCTGCTCGGCGCCCTGGCCGCCACCAGCAGCAAGTGGGCCAACGAGACGATCATGCGCATCATGGACATGCTGATGGCCTTCCCGGGCATCGCCCTGGCCGCCGCGCTGCTGGCCTCGCTGGGCAACTCGCTGCCGGTGATCATCCTGTCGATCGCGATCATCTACACCCCGCAGATCGCCCGCGTGGTCCGCGCCAACGTGCTCGCCCAATGGGGCGAGGACTATGTGCGCGCCGAACGCGTGATCGGCGCCGGACGCTTCTTCATCCTCGGCACCCACGTGCTGCGCAACTGCGCCGCCCCGGTGATGGTCTTCGCCACCGTGATGGTCGCCGACGCGATCATCCTCGAAGCCTCGCTCTCCTTCCTCGGCGCGGGCATCCAGGACCCGGCCCCGAGCTGGGGCAATGTGATCTCCTACGGCCGCACCCTGGTGCTCAACGGCGCCTGGTGGGCCACCACCTTCGCCGGCCTGACCATCCTGCTCACCGTGCTGGCGCTGAATATCCTGGCCGAGGGCATGACCGACGCGCTGGTCAACGTGAAGGGCGCGGGCAAGCCGCGCGCCAAGAGCGCAGAGCGCTCGGCCGTGGCCAAGGCGGCCACCGACGAGCACGCCCACGAACGGCTGCGCCGCGAACTGGACCTGCTGGCGCGCACCGAATCCCAGCGCACCGACCGGCTCGTCTTGGATGAGGCGGATCCGCGCACCATCCTGGAGGTCAAGAACCTCTCGATCCGCTTCCCGGACCGCTACGGGGATACGCAGATCGTGCAGGACGTGTCCTTCACCGTGCGCGAAGGCGAAACCATGGCGCTGGTCGGCGAGTCCGGCTGCGGCAAGTCGATCACCTCGCTGGCGATCATGGGCCTGCTCGGCCCCGGCGCGCAGCTGTCCGGATCGATCAGCTTCGAAGGCAGGGAACTGCTGCCGGCCACCGCCGACGGCGGCACGCTGGCCGGGGACGACAAGGTCTACAAGGGATTGCGCGGCGAGTCGATCGCGATGGTCTACCAAGACGCGCTCTCCAGCCTGAACCCCTCGATGCTCATCGGCGAGCAGCTGCGCCAGCTCACCCGCCGCGGCGGGCGCAAGAGCCCCGAAGAGCTGCTGGCGCTGGTGAAACTGGATCCGCGGCGCACCATGCGCTCCTACCCGCATGAGCTCTCCGGCGGGCAGCGCCAACGCGTGCTGATCGCCATGGCCCTCTCGCGCCGCCCGAAACTGGTGGTCTGCGACGAGCCGACCACCGCGCTGGACGTCACCGTGCAGAAGCAGGTGGTGGACCTGCTCAACGAGCTGCGCGAGCAGCTCGGCTTTGCGATGGTCTTCGTCAGCCACGACCTGGCCCTGGTGGCCTCGCTGGCCCACCGGGTCACCGTGATGTACGCCGGGCAGGTGATCGAGGCCGGCCCGATCCGCGCGGTGCTGGCCAACCCGCAGCACGAATACACCCGCGGCCTGCTCGGCGCGGTGCTCTCCATCGAATCGCAGGCCGAGCGCCTGCATCAGATTCCGGGCACCGTGCCCAGCCCGTACGACTTCGTGCCCGGGGACCGCTTCGCCGAACGCAGTCAGCGTGCCGACGCGGACCCGCACCGGGCCACCAGCTTCGTGCCGGTCGCCGAGAATCCCGAACACCGCTGGGCCAGCCACGAGAATGCAGGAGTTAACCGATGAGCACCGACAACGCACCTGTGATCGAGCTGCGCGGCATCCACGTGCACCACAAGATCCGCGGCGGCAAGCTGTTCTCCCCGCGGCTGATCAAAGCGGTCAACGGGGTGGACTTCTCCGTGGCCCGGGGCGAAACCGTGGGCATCGTCGGCGAATCGGGCTGCGGCAAGTCAACCCTCGCCTCGGTGCTGGTCGGCCTGCAGGAACCCACCGGCGGGCAGGTGCTCTTCGCCGGAAAGCCGGTGGGCAAGCGCAACGCCGCCGGGCGCAAGGCATTCGGCCGGGCCGTCGGGGTGGTCTTCCAGGACCCGGCCACCGCGCTGAACCCGCGCATGAGCATTATGGACACGCTCACCGACCCGTTGCGCGTGCACGGCATCGGCAACGCCGCCTCGCGCACCGCCCGCGCCCTGGAGCTGCTCTCCGTGGTCGGCTTGCCGGCCTCGGCCGCCACCGCCCTGCCCAGCCAGGTCTCCGGCGGGCAGCGCCAGCGCGTGGCCATCGCCCGGGCGCTGGCCCTGGAGCCGGAGGTGATCGTCGCGGACGAGCCCACCAGCGCGCTGGACGTCTCGGTCCGCGCCCAGGTGCTCAACCTGCTCACCGACCTGAAGGCGCAGCTGAACCTCGGCATGGTGTTCATCTCCCACGATATCCAGACCGTGCGCTACGTTTCGGACCGCATCTGCGTGATGAACTCCGGCGAGCTGGTCGAGGAAGGCACCGCCGCACAGGTTTTCGACGCGCCGACCAACGAATACACCCGCACCCTGCTGGGCGCAGCTCCCTCGCTGCTCCAGCTCTAGGCACCCACAATTTCAGGGCCCGAAGAATTGGGCCCCAAGCAGAAGGATCAGTTACGTGGCATTTGTTAATAACCCGAAGTACAGCGGCGTCATCCCACCGGTAGTCACCCCGCGCTCGGCCGACGGCCAGCTCGACATCCCATCCCTGCAGCGCGTGGTCGAGCACCTGATCGCCGGGGGAGTCTCCGGGCTGTTCGTGCTCGGTTCCTCGGGCGAGGTGCCCTACCTGTCCAACGCCGAACGCGAGCAGGTGATGCGCGCCATCGTGGCCGCCAACTCCGGACGCGTGCCGATCCTGGCCGGCGCCAGCGAGCAGACCACCGTGCGCACCATCGAGGAAGGGGCGCGGTTGCTGGCCCTCGGCGCCGACGCGCTGGTGGTCACCACCCCCTTCTACGCGTTGAGCAATGCCGCGGAGATCGAGGCGCACTTCCGCGGGATCAAGGCCGCGCTGAACGTGGACATCTTCGCCTACGACGTGCCGGTGCGCACCCATCACAAGCTGCCGCTGGAGGTGGCAATCCGCCTGGCCAACGACGGGGTAATCGTGGGCGTGAAGGATTCCTCGGGAGATGACGTGTCCTTCCGCCAGCTGCTGCTGGCCACCCGCGAGATCGAAGGCTTCTCGGTCTTCACCGGCCACGAGGTCGTCGTGGACGGCGCGCTGCTCGGCGGCGCCCACGGCGTCGTGCCGGGACTGGGCAACGTGGACCCGGCCGGCTACCGCCGCCTGTTCGAGTTGGCAGTGGCCGGCGACTGGGCCGGAGCCGCCGCCGAGCAGGACCGCCTCGCGGCCCTGTTCAACATCGTCTACACCCCGGATTCGGCCCGTGTTTCCGGCGGAGCCGCAGGCTTGGGCGCCTTCAAGACCGCGCTGGTCGAGCTCGGCGTGATCGCGGCGAACACCATGAGCGTGCCGATGGAAGCGCTGAACGCGCAGGAGGCCACCGCCATCCGCACCATCCTGAATGAAACCGGACTGCTCACCGCGGCGGCCAGCTAAGCATGAGCGAACTCCGCTTCGGCGCCGGCGCGGTGCTCGCCCTGGATGTGGGCGGCACCAAAATCGCCGGCGCCGTGCTGGATTCCCGCCGGCAGATCATCGCCACCGGCCAGGTGCCTACCCCCGCGAGCGCTGGAGCGCCGGCGGTGCTCGACGCGATGGCCGGGCTCGTGGCGCAGCTGCGCGGGAAGGCGAGCGAGGAAATTCTGGGCCTCGGCCTGGGCGCGGCCGGAGTCATCGACCCGGCGAACGCGCAGGTCGCCTCCGCCACCGATACCATCGCGGGGTGGGCTGGAACGGATTTGCGCACCGAGCTGCTGGCCCGCACCGGGCTGCCGGTCCGCGCGGTCAACGACGTGCACGCCCACGGGCTTGGCGAGGCCCGCGCTGGCGCCGGACGCGCGGCGAAGCAGGTCTTGCTGTTCGCGGTCGGCACCGGCATCGGCGGAGCGCACCTGGTCAACGGTCAATTGCTCTCCGGCGCGCACCATGTCGCAGGGCATATGGGGCACGTCGACTCGCCGCTGGCGGCCGGGCTGCCCTGCTCCTGCGGCCGCACCGGACATGTCGAAGCCATCGCCTCGGGTCCGGCAATCCACCGCCACTACCTCCGCCTCGGCGGAGATGAAGGCGTCTTGGACACCCGCGAGCTGACGGCTCGCGCGGGACAAGGCGATGAGCTCGCCCGCCGTGCGCTGCAGACCGGGGCCCTGGCCGCCGGCATGGCGCTGGCCTCGCTGGGCAACGTGCTGGATCCGGAGCTGATCATCGTCTCCGGCGGGATGGCTGGCGCCGGAGACCTTTGGTGGCAGGCGCTGCGTGCCGGCTATGCCGCCTCGGCCATCGACCCGCTGGCGCACACCGCAATTGTGCCCGCCCAACTGGGCAACGACGCAGCATTTTACGGGGCGGCCAGCTTATTCTGGCCGGCCAACGAGAGGAAGTAGCGACATGCTGCTCAGCAAGTCACAGCAAGAAGCCCTGCGCGGAGGTTTGATCGTCTCGGCGCAGGCCTATCCGGGCGAACCCATGCGCAACCCGCAGACCATGGCGCAGGTCGCCGCGTCCGCGGTGATCGGTGGGGCGGCCGCCGTCCGCGTGCAGGGAATCGCGGATATCCAATTCACCCGTGCGGCGGTCGAGGTGCCGGTAATCGGCTTATTCAAGGATGGCCATGAGGGCGTGTTCATCACCCCGACGATCCACCATGCCGTGGCCGTGGCCCAGGCCGGTGCGCACATCGTGGCGCTGGACGGCACACGCCGCGAACGCCCCGATGGCAAGTCCCTGAAACAAACCATCACCGCGGTGCACGAACAAACCGGTGCACTGGTGATGGCCGACTGCGGGTCGCTCGACGACGCGTTGGAGGCCGCCGCGGCCGGCGCCGATCTGATCGGCACCACACTGGCCGGGTACACCGGCGAACGCGCCAAAACCGAGGGCCCGGACTTGGAGCTCCTCGCCTCGATTGCCTCCGCGGGGCTCGACCGGCCGCTGGTCGCCGAGGGACGCATCCACACCCCGGCGCAAGCCCGTGCCGCGCTGGATGCCGGAGCATTCTGCGTCGTGGTCGGTACCGCGATCACCCACCCGGCGAGCATCACCGGATGGTTCGACGCGGCGCTGCGCGCATAACAGGACAGCCTTCCGGCCAAGGACCTTTCGGAGCCAGAGAACTAGCCCTATCGCCGCGGCGAAGCGCGCGTAATCCTTGGACCGGAGGGCACGCGCACATCCGCGTGCCGCCTCGGAGACCGAGGCGCAACTTCGACGATAGATATTGAGGCATTCCACTCCCATGGAGGTGCCCAACCCTTGGCGGCGGATCCAGCGTAAATTACTGCGCCATGAGGGAGTTGGCGGCAATTATGGCCGGAAGGTCGTTGCCCAGCCGCTCTAGGATGTAGCGCTCGTGCGGAACAACTTTGCCAGGCAGCTCGCAAAGGTCGAACCAAGTAAGCGCCGAGGTTTTGTGCGGCTCCATAATCTGAGGCACACCCGTCCACGTGGTGCATTCGAAGAAGAAATCGATTCGACCACCGGCGGTTTCGTTGCTGGACTGCGGCCGGTGGACGGTGGTGAGCGGCTTGAGCTGCATGGCATCCAGCTCGATCCCGAGTTCCTCACGCGTCTCACGAACCGCAGCTTGGATGGCCGACTCACCCGCTTCGACATGACCTGCGGCAGCAGTTGACCAGTAGCCGTCTAGATAGCCCGTGCCCTGCCTGCGCTGCAGAAGAACTCTATTCCTATCGCGAACGATTACGTAGCTTACTGGTGTGAGCGCATTCCTATAATTAATGTGAAATCACTGCCTCTGCGTGTTTAGTTCGTTGGCCACGGGCCTAACTAGCCGAAGGGGAGACGCTGGCAAACTTCGAGCAATTAAGTGTCCGCGTGGAGAATTTGGTTCACTCACCAATCGCGAGATTACCTGCCACTTCATGGCTACTACGTAAGCGCTGAGCGTACTCATGATTCAACTAATTGAACAGCTAATTTGCCAGCCTCGTGAAGAGCCCGAGTGCAAATACGACCGTGAAGAACAGCGCGATCCAGAATGCGATGATGGCCCAGTTTCTAAAAAACTTGTCCTCCTTGGAATGAGTTCGCTTCCGGTCCTGGCGTTCCCCGAGGTAAGTCCCAATAAATACCAGCGTCAAAAATAATGAAATAAGTGTTGGCGCTAGCATGGTCTTTCTCATTCCGGTAGGCTAAAAGGTGTTGCTGCTGATCTTAGCAGGACGATCACTCGATGCCGATGGGAGGTGAAAATGACTAAAAGCCTAGTGGATACCGACAAATCTCATATCGCATGCCCTGCTGGAACTCGATTTTTATTCATTCTCGCCCCTAGTTTGTCTATCGCTTTGACGCTGCTGGCCTATTGGCTGGCCAGCCCGTGGATTCCGGACCATGTGGCAATTCATGTCGGACCGGACGGGGTTGGCTACGGATCAGCATTGCGCATGTTCGTGACCTGTTGCATCATCGCGACGGTGGCATTCATCGTTGGAGGTGTCACCGCGAGGGGATTCTTCGTGTCTGGACACTGGTATCAGATTGAAAAATCGATCGTCGTGTGCACGGAATCATTCGCCTATGCAGTGCTTGGTGTTGGGCTTGGGTCAGTTATGAGCACCATTGGACAAGAACCCAATGGTTCCAACGCCCAGAGTGCGGGTATCGGACTATTGTCGTTTGTGCTCGTTTTTATCGTCTTTGCCACCGTATACGTCCTAGCGCTTCCAAAAGGGCGCCTTGAAGAGCTCGACACCGCATAACTCACAACAGTTCTCGCGCACGCTCGTGAATGCGCTGAGGCGCGTTGCTTAGCGGCCTGTGGCTGTGCTTCAGGCAGGACAACTTCAGTCAAGTTGCTTACTCTCGTTGATGCTTGGGCAGGTGGATGACCGGTGGGGCAATATCTCGGACTATTCCGGTCGCTGGGGGTGCCAGGGATCGGTAGGTCCGTCCGTCTCCGGTGTCCATCACGATGGAGTGCGGCAGGCACGGATCGACTTTTTCATACCATCCCGGCAGTTCCTTCGCCTTGTCGCACCGGATTGGGTGTCTCATAAATTGTGTGTTTTCGGGCTATTTTCGGAGTAATGGCCCTGTTGCGTCATGTCAATACCTCCGGGAACTCTGATGCGTTGCGTCAGGTGAAAACGTCCGGGAAACAGGTTTCTCATCGTGAGGCCTTTCTCGCCTGCCGGGCCGAGGACCCGGACTTAGATATCGACAATCGCTCCAGGCTGCCGGTCAACCCAAAGATCTGCTGCGACAACGCCATGACCCGTATCTTCTTGAACTGCCCGTTCATCCGAATCACCGGCATCTTCTTCACTTCCGGATGCGCTACCGCACGCTGGTGAGCAGTCGCCGGCCGGTCATGCACCTTGATGACCTTGGCCCCTTTGCGAGTCTTGTGCAGCAGCTTCTGCTGCGGCAGAAGATAGTTCGTGAACACCCGGTCCAGCTCCCAAATCTGATTCAGCAATACCAGCTCTTCGGGACTGTCGTAGCGCTGGTGACCCGCGAGCTCACGAACCCGAGACCAGTTCTTCTGTTCCACGTGCGCCCCGTCGTTCTTGTTCCCTGACCGGGACCGGGTGAAGCAGAATTCGCCTTGGCTGTTGCCGCCTTCATGGCCCACCAAATCGATCTCGACAAATCCGGGTACCGCGTCATCCCATTCGGCCCACGTGCGAATGGGAATTTGGGACTTGAGGAGCGAGCCAGGCTTGGTATGGGACCTGCCATGAAGGATCATCTTCCGGCGTTCGTTAGCCAGGCGCCGGTCGATGGTTGACGCGCTCATCTTGATCAGCAGAGCGGCTTGATCGTCAGTGACGTCCAGGGCTTTCTCGGCGCGCAGCATCGGCACCAGAGGCGGCATGGAAGCCGTCAGCAGTTTCGACGCTGGGCCACGCAGGACGGCCTAGCACAGGATCAGGCCGGGTTGCAGGTCGGCCGGGTAGGTCGGTTTCCTGCCTGCTTTGATGATCCGTGGTTTGGCGGGCTTCAGTGCTTCTCGCAGGGCGCAGCGGGCGTAGTCGCGGTGCCAGCCGGTGATTTCGACCAGTTCATCCAGGATCCGTGTTTTCCCGGCTTTAGCGCCGAGCCGGTAGCTGTTCGCGAGTTGCTTGGTGACTTGTTTGCGTGCGCTCATTGTCAGTCCCATGCTGCTGAACAGATACCCGCAGAGTCCGAGAAGCAAGAGGTATTTTGCCGGAGGTTTATTACGAGTCAACGCGCCCACTAGAAAATCTAGGTAGAAATCTATATAGTTTTCATATGACTACTTTGAGTATCACCGAAGCATCACGCGCGGGACTTTCTGCGCTTGTCGCCGCCGCCGAAGAAGGCCGGGATACCTCTTTGTCGCGCCATGGCAAGGTTGTGGCCGAAGTCGTTTCCGCCAAGGAAATCGCTCAGCTGCGCCATGACCGTGACACCCTCCGCGATGCTGCGCTGGTGATGGCACGCTTTGCCACCGATAGCGGCGTACGCACGACTCTTGACCAAGCGATGGAATTCTTTGATTTGAACCGCGCAGAGCTTGAGGCGGAAAATGCCGAAGAAGGCCAGTCTGATAATTCGTGAAGCAGCCTCAAGAGCGCCTGTGCATCGTCCGGCTAACTGAAGGCGCAGTATCTGATTTGTACCGTCTTCACAACAAGGATCCGCAGATCGTGCGATCCGTGTTCAAGAAGATGCTGCTGCTCGAAAAATCTCCTGAGGCTGGCGAGCCTTTGCTCGGTGCGCTAGTCGGTTTCCGCAAGTTGGTCGTTGGCGATCGCGACTGGAGAATCGTATGGCGCATTACCGAAGACGCATCCGGCCGCCCAATTCTTGATATTTCTGAGGTCTGGGCTGTTGGCGCCCGTTCGGATGGCGAAGTTTACGATGAGCTCACCTCACGGGTCGCACGCATGGGCGATGACCCGAAGATCCAATCGCTCAAAGACGTCATTGTCCAGATGGGACGGCTCTACGAATCCGTTGAAGCCACACCTGAACCCGCACGGGGATCTGTCCTGCCCGAGTGGATGGAAGCTGCGCTCATAGAACAACTTCATCTGTCGGCACAAGAGATTTCAGGACTGAGCGAACAGCAAGCCCAGCAAAGACTCATGCAGCATTGGTCCCGTAACGCTGACAGCTAACCCATCCGCCGGCACCGCCGAGCTCAACGGCAACCGCTTGGTTCCGTATGGCAGCTTAGCCAAGAAGAAGAGGGGCAACTTTCCGCTGGAGCGTAGGGGGTAATTAAAGCCTTCCGATCTTCGAGACAGGGGAGCGTGCAGGCGCCAAGCCTATGGCGCAGGAAGGGATGCCGCGGAATTTGATGCCGGCGCTGAAGAAGCGTTTGCTCTCGGCAAAAGATCGCATCCGGATTTGCTGAAGCAAGCATCGCCGAGTTGGAGCGGATTGCCATCAAGGAATTAAATGCCGGATTCGATTCATCCTGGAGCGAGCGTTATGACTTTGGGAGCTACGAGCGGATCCCTTGCCGCGTTACTTTCGGCACTCGTCTTGAAGTCCTTCCAGTGCTCGACATGGGATCCGTAGATTATTGTAAGACTCCTATTTCACTTGGTAATGTTCATTCTAATGAATGGGCTTTAGGGTCTGGTAGGCGAAAGGGCGCCGTGGCGGAACAGAAGAAGACGTACAGCAGAAATTGGGCTATCGGAAGCATCGTCGGGTTGCTGGTCTTGGCGCTGAGTGCTTGCGGGTGGATGTACAGCGTGCAAAGCCGATTACCTGCAAAGCTTGCGGTTCATTGGAACGGCAGGGGGGAGGTTGACGAGTTTGCCACGCTCGCCAACGTGGCCATATCGACCGTGCTGCTGACGGTGTTTGTTGGCGTTGCCATATGCTGGTCGGCGATTTTGCTGCGTGCGCATTCGCTCATGCTTGCACGCATCGGACTGGGCTTCGGCGTAGCCTTGAGTTCCATGGTTGCCGGCCTGTTCCTCGCCCTCGTAGCCGGCCAAATCGATCGCGTGACCGCAGAACATGCTGCGTTTTCCAGTTCGGTGATTGCCGGAGCCATTGTCGTTTCCGTCCTGGCAGGATTTGCAACCGCTATGGCCTACCGTCCCGAGGAGATCGTGCGCGAGCAAAGCGTGGAAGCTGTTCGGGCCGATGAACTAGCCAATGATCCGGATTCCTCGGCATCAAGAACCCAGGAGGAGCGCGCTGCGCACCGCGCAGTCCACGAAATCCCGTTGCGGGTGACGCCGCTGCGCTATCTGCTGGTGGCGTTTGCGCTGCTGGCGGTGCTTGTCGGCTGGTATATGGATCAGTTTTACATCGTCTTTTCCTCGATTGTCGCGGGAGCCATCTGCTGGATCTTTTTCGCCGGGACCTTTGTGGTTGATTCGGCGGGAACCCGGTTCGTGGCCTCCGGCTTTTGGAAGGTTATGAAGCTGGACTATGCCGGCATCAAAGGCGTTCATATCAAAGACATCAAGGCGTTGGACTACGGAGGCTGGGGATACCGGTCGGATATTTCGGATAGGGGGTTCATCACCGGCGATGGTCCCGCGGTGCTGATCGATATGGGCTACCACCAGCAGCACGTCATCTCCATGCCCGACGTCAAATCTGCAATCGAAACCGCCGCGCTGATCAATGCCTACCGGGCGCTGGAAGCGGCGAAGAGCAGCAACTAGGCGGGCCCTGGACTATTTCAAAAGCTCTTGCAGAGCGTCACGCTGCTCGCGTTGCGCAGAATTGCTGCTGGAATGTCTCGATTTTCCGCGGGCAGGCCGGTGGTAGCCAGGGGCTCCATTTTAGCCCCGCAGCTGGAAAGCCTTGCGGTATTCCGCCGGGGCCACTCCCTTGATCGCCCGGAATCTCTGGCGGAAGGAGACGGGTGTCGCATAGCCGACCGCCCGTGCGATCTCGGCAATGGAGTTGGTGCTGTCCTCAAGCAATTGGCTGGCCTCATCGACGCGCCACCGCATCACCCATTGCTGCGGTGTGGTTCCCGTTTCCGCAGCGAAGCGTCGTAGAAAGGTCCGTTCGGACATGCAGGCGCGCCTGGCATAGTCAGCGGCGGTTCGGGATTGGCTTGGATCTTCTTGCAGCAGGCTGCGCACGGCGTGAAGTGCCTGCCCATCGGCATCCTTGAGGGCTACCGGAGTGCGGACGAATTGTGCCTGCCCTCCGGCGCGGTGCGGTGCCATCACCATGGAACGAGAAACCGTTGTGGCGATCTTTCCGCCGCACAACTGGCGGATCAAGTGGATGCTCAAATCGATGCCCGCGGCGACGCCGGCCGATGTCCAGACGCGACTGCCGCCGACGAAGAGCGCCGAGGGGTCCACCTCGACTTGCGGAAATCGTTGGGCGAATTCATCGGCCAAGGCCCAGTGCGTGGTTGCGCTCTGTCCATCCAACAGGCCGGTCTCCGCCAAGACGAAGGCGCCCGAGCAGAGCGAAGCGACGGTTGCCCCGCGTTGGTGCGCTTCGCTGATGGTTCGCAGGTATTTGGCATCTGGAATGCTGCGGGCGTTGCCTAACCCGGGGATCAGCAACACGTCCGCGTGTGCTGCCCACTCGAGGGATCCATTCGCGGCGCAGGTAGCCCCGTCGGTCAGCTCTACGAGCCCCGATTCAGCGGAGCATCGACGAAGCTCCAGATCCAAGGGCGGCGACGAGATTCGTTCGGTTGCCCAGGTCTCGGAGACGATGGCGACGTCAAAAAGTCTAGATCCTGGCATGAGCAAAAGGGCTACGGTGAGCATCACCCAATTATATGGCGGTAAATCATCGAACAGTGTCAAAACTGCCGCTCACGGTATGCGCCTTTCCGGCGGCAAAGTAGTAACCATGAATGAAATCATCATCGACCAATCCGCGCCATCGGCACATCCTGCACTGGTAATGATCGACGTGCAACAAACTTTCGACTGCGCCGAGCACTGGGGGAGGCGAAACAACCCCGAGGCCGAAACGAATATGCAAAGGCTGCTCGCCTGCTGGCAAGAGCGCGGTTTGCCGATCGTCATCGTCACCCACACTTCCAAGCTCATCGGTTCAACGTTCCACCCGCAGCACGCAACGTCGAAGCTGAAGCCGTTCCTGGCACATGTCGTTCCGAGCGTCAGGATCACTAAAACCGTGAATTCTTCGTTCTACGGCACCCCGGATCTGGCAAGTTGGCTCACCGGGCAGAACATCAGCCGCATCGTCCTGTGCGGCATTCAAACCAATATGTGCGTGGAGACCACGGCGCGGATGGCCGGAAACCTGGGCTTCAACACGCAGGTGGCCATCGATGCCTGCCATACCTTCGATCTCGCAGGTGACGACGGCTTGAAGATTAGCGCCGAACAGCTCACGCAGGTGAGCGCCACCAACTTATCGGGCGGCGGGTTCGCCTCGGTCGAGTCGACCGCGTCGATCATCGGGCGGCTATGACTTCTGCTCAGCAGAAAACCTGAGCAGCTGTGGTGCCCGGCCCCGGGCGGGCGTAGCATGTGGACTTGCGCCATACGAAACCCGAAGGGAATGCGCCATGCCACGGATCAAGAAGTTCGACCATGTGGGAATCACCGTCGCCGATCTGGATGCGGTGACCAAATTCTTTGTGAGCCTGGGGATGCACGTCGCCGGGCGCGTGGACGGGATGGAGGGCGAGTTTCTGGAAACCGTCTGCGGAATCCCCGGATCGCGCACCAATGTGGTGATGCTGCTGGCCGAGGACGGTGCCACGGGGATCGAGCTGTCCAGCTTCGAGCGGCCCGACCACGGGCCCGGGCAGCCGGAGGCGATGGCCAACGAACTGGGCATCCGCAACGTCGCCTTTGAGGTGGAGGACCTGCGCGGCATGGTCGCCGGGCTGCAGGCCGAGGGCTATGAGCTGGTCGGCGGCATCGGCGAGTACCAGGACAGCTGGCAGATGGCCTACGTGCGCGGGCCCGAGGGGATCCTGGTTGCGCTCGCGCAGCCAATTTAAATGAAGCAGGCCCGCCGGCGGAGCAATCCGCCGGCGGGCCTGCTTGAGCAGCTAGGCCTTGGCCTTCTTCAGCGATTTCTCGCTGACCGGGGCCTGATCGCTGGCGCGCAGCTTGGCGAAGTACGCCATCGCCTCATCCTGGCGTTCGGCTTCGATGCCGCTGGAGATCTCCGCGCGCAGGTGCTCCTGGGTGTAGCCGAAGGCGTCGACCAGCTCCTGGGCGTGCGGGCGCAGGCGGGCGAGCAGCCGGTTGATGTAGCCCGGCAGGGTGCGTGCGCGCTGCATGGACAGCCGGCCGTGCCCCAGGAACCAGCCCAGATCGTCTTCGATCACGCTCAGCGCGAAGACGTCGCGCAGCCAGGTGAGCACCTCGCGGGTCGGCTCGTCGGAGATCTTCTCCAGCGCGGCGGTGAACGCCTCCCAGCGCAGCAGCTCGCCGTGCGCGCGGGCGGCGGCGATGAGCAGCTCCTGGTTCTCGTTGAAGGCGTTGGCGGCCTTGAGCTTGTCCTTGCCGGCGGCGCGCAGCGCGGTGGCCACCTCGGCCACCTTCGCATTGATCCGGTCGGTGAGCAGTTCGCGCTGGTTCTCCGGATCCTTGAAGAAGTTCGCGCTCTTGCGCTCATCGGAGATGTCCACGAAGGCCTGGCCGACGCTGCGCAGCCCCGAGCGGTGCAGCGCGGTGGTGCCCACCTGCTTGGCCACGTAGCGGGCCATCGCCCCGGTATCGAGCTTGCGGAATTCCGCGGCGTAGTCGGTGAGCAGGCGCTTGCCCACCAGCTGCAGCAGCACGTTGTTATCGCCCTCGAAGGTCACGTAGACGTCCAGGTCCGCGCGCAGCTGGGTGAAGCGGTTCTTGGCGATGAAGCCGGCGCCGCCGCAGGCCTCGCGGGCCTCCTGGATGGTGTCCAGCGCATCCCAGGTGCTCAGCGACTTGAGCGCCGCGGCGAGGGTTTCCAGGTCCTGGCGGTCCTCGTCGGTGTCCTCGCGGCCGGAGAAGACCGCGTCGAATTTGTCCAGCAGCTCATCGTGGGCGAAGCTGGCCGCGTAGGTGCGTGCCAACCGGGGCAGCAGCCGGCGCTGGTGGCGCTGGTAGTCCAGCAGCGTGGTCTCCTCGGTGTCCGAGACGCTGTTGAACTGGCGGCGCTGGTTGCCGTAGGTCACCGCGATCTGCAGGGCCATCTTTGCCGCGCCGGTGGCCGCGCCGTCCAGCGAGACGCGGCCCTGGACCAGGGTGCCGAGCATCGTGAAGAAGCGCCGGCCCGGGGAGGAGATCGGGGAGCTGTAGCTGCCGTCGGCGGCGACATCGCCGTAGCGGTTGAGCAGGTTGCCGCGCGGGATGCGCACCTGGCTGAAGTGCAGCCGGCCGTTGTCGATGCCGTTCAGCCCGCCCTTGAGCCCGTCGTCCTCGCCGCCGATGCCGTCCAGGAACTCGCCGTTGGCGTCGCGGATCGGCACGTAGAAGCAGTGCACCCCGTGGTTGACGCCGTTGGTGATCAACTGGGCGAACACGGTGGCGGCGGTGCCGTGCAGCGCGGCGTTGCCCAAAAATTCCTTCCAGGCCGCGGCGAAGGGGGTGTGGATGATGAATTCTTCGCTGTCCGGATCATAGGTGGCGGTGGTGGCCACCGCGGCGACATCCGAGCCGTGGCCGATCTCGGTCATCGCGAAGGCGCCGGGAACCTGGAGGTTCATCGCGCCGGGCAGCCACTTGGCGTGGTGCTCGGCGGTGCCCAGGTGCAGGATGGCGCCGGCGAACAACCCCCACTGCACCCCGGCCTTGATCTGCAGCGAGGGGTCCGCGGCGACGAGTTCCTCGAAGGCGGCGATGGATCCGCCGTGGTCATCCTGCCCACCGAATTCCTTTGGGAAGGCGCGCTGCACGGCCTGCTGCTCGACGAGGATCTTCAGCTGGCCGAGCACCTGCTCGCGGTGCTCATCCATGGACCAGGCGGGGTCGCGCTGCAGCTTCGGGTCCGCGGCGCGGGCCCGGGAGGCCTTGCGGATCTCGGCGTAGGGGCCGAGCAGCTGTTCGGCGAGGGCTTGGACATTGATGCTGGTCATAAGTGGGGCCTTTCGAATGCTAGGAGCGGGAGTTGGTGGAGATGCCGTGGGTGAGCCAGCCGCTCAGCGCCTCGGCTAGTTCGTTCAGGCTCGGCTTGCCCGGCGCCTCGGGCTGGCGCAGCCAGAGTTCCCCGGCGGAGCGGATCATGCCCAGCGCCGCGCGCGGCCAAAGCGCCGTGGCGCTGGAGGGGGCGAGCGTGTGCGCGGCGAAGTGCGCGCTGAGCCGTTCGTTCATCAGCGAGGTGACCTCGTCGAAGAAGGCGTTCAGCGCCCCGGTGGAGCCGGTGGCCGCGCGATCCGGGGCGGTGAGCACATCCGGGGTCTGCGCGGTGACGAAGAAGTACAGGTTCGGACTGCCCTTGGCCAATTCCAAATAAGCGGTGACCATCGCGCGCAGCGCCCCGGCCTCGTCGCCCTCGGCGAGCCCGGCGGCGATGATGGAGTCGCGGAAGTCGGAGATGACCACGGCGCCCAGCGCCTGGCGCAGGCCCTCCTTGTCGCCGAAGTAGCGGTAGTACACCGGCTTGGAGGTTTTGGCGTGCGCCGCGATCTCCTCCATGGAGACCTGCGGGCCGAGCTTGTGCACCGCCTTACGGGCGAGCTTGAGCAGCTCCTCGTGGCGTTGGCTGCGGTGCGCCTGCCAGCGGGCCGAACGCCCGTCGGTAGCCGAGTCGATATCTGGGGTGATCTTGTTCACGTAACCCAGAGTATCATGTACTCTTGGTTACAGTAATACTTCTCACAACCCTAGGAGTTCCTTCATGGCCGACCAGCCAGTGCGCAATGCAGTCATCATCGGTGGCAACCGCATTCCCTTCGCCCGTTCGAACACCGCCTACGTCAACGTCTCGAACCAGGACATGTTCACCGCAGCACTGGAAGGCCTGGTGGCCCGCTTCGGCCTGCAGGGTGCGCGCCTGGGCGCCGTGGCCGGCGGCGCGGTGCTCAAACACTCCAAGGACTTCAACCTGGTCCGCGAGTCGGTGCTCGGCAGCTCGCTGGACGCCGCCACCCCGGCCTACGACGTGCAGATGGCCTGCGCCACCGGCATGGAGGCCATCGGCTCGCTGGCCAACAAGATCAAGCTCGGCCAGCTCGACTCGGCCATCGGCGGCGGGGTGGACACCACCAGTGACGCGCCGATCGTCGTCTCCGAGGGGCTGCGCGCGGTGCTGCTGGAACTCTCCCGCGCGCGCAGCACCAAGGCCAAGCTCACCGCCCTGTCCAAGCTGCGCCCGGCGCATCTGGCCCCCTCGGCTCCGGGCACCGGCGAACCGCGCACCGGGCTGTCCATGGGCGAGCACCAGGCGATCACCACCCACGCCTGGGGCATCACCCGGGTGGAACAGGACGAGCTGGCGCTGGCCAGCCACCAGAATCTGGCCGCCGCCTACGAGCGCGGCTTCTTCGACGACCTGCTCACCGCGTTCAACGGCCTGGCCAGAGACAATAACCTGCGTCCCGACTCGAGCATGGAAAAGCTGGCCAAGCTCAAGCCGGCCTTCGGCAAAACCCTGGGCGAGGAGGCGACGATGACCGCGGCGAACTCCACCCCGCTGACCGACGGCGCCTCCGCGGTGCTGCTGGGCAGCGAAGAGTTCGCCGCGGACAACGACCTGCCGATGCTGGCGAACTTCGTGGACTTCGAGGCCGCCGCGGTGGACTTCGTGCACGGCGCCGAGGGGCTGCTGATGGCCCCGGCCTACGCCACCGCCCGGCTGCTGGAGCGCAATAACCTCACCCTGGGCGACTTCGACTTCGTCGAGATCCACGAGGCCTTCGCCGGCACCGTGCTCGCCACGCTGAAGGCCTGGGAATCGGAGGAGTTCTGCCGCGAAAAGCTCGGGCTGGATGCGCCGCTGGGCTCCATCGACCGGGCTAAGCTGAACGTCAACGGCTCCTCGCTGGCCGCCGGGCACCCGTTCGCCGCCACCGGCGGGCGGCTGATCGCCAGCACCGCGAAAATGCTGCATGAAAAGGGGTCGGGGCGCGCACTGATTTCGGTGTGCGCCGCCGGCGGACAGGGCGTAGTGGCAATCTTGGAGGCACGAAGCTAAATGGCAGATAAGTACCTGGAACTAGTTAATAGCGGAATGACCAAGAAGCTGGCCAAGCTGCTCGGGCTGCCCCGTCCGCCGCGGCTGCGCCGCTACACCCCGGACACCGCGCTGCTGCCCGGCCCGGTGCTGGTGCTCGGCGCCTCCGCACGCGCCCAACAGCTGTGCGACACCCTGGTCTCCTGGGGGCTGGACGTACGCCGGCACGACGCGGGGCAGAGCAAACTCGGCGGGATCGTGCTGCTGCTCGATGAGCTCACCGACCCCGAACAGCTCTCGGAGCTGATGCTGAGTACCGGCGCCGCGCTGCGCCAGCTGGTCCCCGGGGCGCGCCTGGTCTCCTTCTCCCGTCCCGCGCTGGCCGAGAATGCTCCCGCGGTGGCCGCGGTGCGCCAGGGCATCGATGGGGTCATCCGTTCGCTTGGACGCGAAATGCGCGCCGGGGCCACGGCCAACGGCATCGTGCTGGAAAACGAAACCCAGCTGGACAGCCCGAGTGCGCTGGGCGCGCTGCGCTTCTTCTTCTCAGGGCGCAGCGCCTATGTGGACGGCCAATTCTTGGGCGTGCGGAACGCGCAGGGGGAGCTTCCGGCAGATTTCCGGGCACCGCTGAGCGGCAAGGTCGCGGTGGTCACCGGCGCCGCCCGCGGCATCGGCGCGGACATCGCCCGCACGCTGGCCCGCGATGGGGCGCAGGTGGTGCTGGTGGATATGCCGGCCGCCGGGGATGCGCTGGCCAAGGTGGCCAACGAGGTCGGCGGCACCACCTTGCAGCTGGATGTCACCGCCACGGACGCCGGGACGCGGATCCTGGATCACGCCCTGTCCCGGCACGGCGGGCTGGATCTGGTGGTGCACAACGCCGGCATCACCCGGGACAAGCTGCTGGCGAATATGGACGCCGGGCGCTGGGACTCGGTGATCGCGGTGAACATCTCCGCCCAGCTGCGCATGAACGAGGTCTTCCTCGCCGCGAAGCTGCCGGGTCTGCGCGTGGTCTCGCTGGCCTCCACCTCCGGGATCGCCGGCAACCGCGGGCAGACGAACTATGCGGCGAGCAAGGCCGGGGTGATCGGCATGGTGCGCGCCAGCGCGGGGCTGTTCGCCGAGCACGGCGGCTCGATCGCCGCGGTGGCCCCCGGGTTCATCGAAACCGAGATGACCGCGAAGATCCCGCTGGGCACCCGCACGGTGGCGCGCCTGGTGCTGCCCTCGCTGATGCAGGGCGGATTGCCGGTGGACGTGGCCGAGGCCATCGCCTTCCTCGGCTCCGACGCGGCGGCCGGGCTGAACGGTTCGACCTTGCGCGTCTGCGGCCAGTCGCTGGTGGGTGCCTAGATGGGCGCCGAACTAGTCACCGAAATCCCGACTATGGCCGCGGTCTATGCCCGGGCGGTGAAAACCCTCACGCGGAAGCCGAAAAATCCGGTGCTGCCCGAGGTGACGCTGATCTTCCAAGGCGCCCGCGCGGATCAAGCGAAACTGGCCGCCTACCGCCAGGCGGTGAGCGCGCCGGTCAACGGCAAGCTTCCGAGCCTGTACGTGCACTCGCTGGCCTTCCCGCTGGCCATGTCGCTGATGCTGCGCGGTGACTTCCCGCTGCCGCTGCTGGGCATGATCCACCTGGGCAACCAGGTCTCGGTCATCGAGCCGCTGGGCCAGGAGGAGGTCTTCGACGTCGAGGTGAATGCCGAAAACCTGGTGCCGCACGCCAAGGGGGCCTGCTGCGATCTGGTGGTGAAGATCGTGGTCGCCGGGGAAACCCGGCTCACGCTGCGCAGCACCTTTCTGGCCAAGGGCGTCAGGCTGGGCGGAGAAACTCCGGCTAAGGCCCATGAGCCCTTTGTGCCGCCGCAACGCACCGCCGCCTGGAAACTGGACGGCGGCACCGGACGGCGCTGGGCCGCGGTGGCGGGGGACTACAACCCGATTCACCTCAGCCCGCTGAGCGCCAAGGCCTTGGGCATGCCCGGGGCCATCGCGCACGGCATCTACCTGGCCGCCCGCGCGCTGGCGGCGATCGAGCCCGCCAGCGGGAACTACGAGTGGGAGATCGAATTCCATACTCCGGTGGTGCTGCCGGCCGTCGTGGACTTGGCCTTTGCGCCCAGCGCCACGGGGTTCGCGGTGCAGGGCTGGAATCCGCGCAGGGGCAAGCCGCACTTCGAGCTGCGGCTGACCCGCGAGGTCTAGCGCCCGCTGGCGGCGGGCCCTAGCCGGGAAAGGCCTGTAATGCCATAATGTGCGTATGAATGCAGATAAGAGAGTTTGTTCGCTGCAGGTCGACAGCCAGTATGTGGAACTCGCGGTAGAGGTCTTCTCCATGCTCGCCGACGCCACCCGGGTACGGATCATCCTGGCCCTGCGCGAAGGTGAAATGGCGGTGGGCGCGCTGGCCGGCATCGTGGGCAAATCCCCGGCTGCGGTCTCCCAGCATCTGGCCAAGATGCGGCTGGCCCGGATGGTTTCCACCCGCCAGGACGGCACCAAGGTGCTGTACCGGCTGGAGAACGAGCATGCCAGGAAGCTGGTGGCCGACGCGATCTACCAGGCCGAGCATGCCCTGGGCGGCGTGCCCGCGCACCACCGCGGCGAGCGAGCTACGCCGTGAACGCCACCGCTGACCACGTGCACACGCACCGCACCGGTTTCAAGGGGTGGCTGATCGAGCTGTTCATGCCGCATAGCCACGATGCCGCCGATTCCATCGACGACGCCATGGAGGCCAACCGGGAGGGCATCCGCGCGCTGAAGCTGAGCATGGTGATCCTGCTGGCCACCACGGTGCTGCAGGTGATCGTGGTGGTCTTCAGCGGGTCCGTGGCGCTTCTGGCCGACACCATCCACAACTTCTCCGATGCGCTGACCGCCGTGCCGCTGTGGATCGCGTTCATTCTGGGCCGCAAGGCGGCGGGCAAGCGCTATACCTACGGCTACGGGCGGGCCGAGGACCTGGCTGGGCTGTTCATCGTGCTGGTCATTGCGCTGTCCGCGGTGCTCGCCGCCTGGCATTCGATCGAGCGGCTGGTCAACCCGCAGCCGCTGCAGAACCTGTGGTGGGTGCTCGCCGCGGGGGTGATCGGCTTCGCCGGCAATGAGCTGGTGGCGGTCTACCGGATCCGGGTCGGGCAGAAGATCGGCTCGGCCGCGCTGGTGGCCGACGGGGTGCATGCGCGCACCGACGGCTTCACCTCCCTGGCCGTGGTCTTCGGCGCGGTGGGCGTGATGCTCGGCTTCCCGCTGGCCGATCCGGTCATCGGCCTGCTGATTTCCGCGGCGATCCTGGTGCTGCTCGCCGGGACGGTCAAAAGCATCGGCCGGCGGCTGATGGACGGCATCGAGCCCGAACTGGTTTCCCGCGCGCAGACCGCGCTGGCGGGCGCTCCCGGGGTGCTGGAAGTCGCGCGGCTGCAATTGCGTTGGGTGGGGCACCGGCTGCAGGGCAGCTCAACGATCCTCGTCGCCGACGCGCCACTCTCGCAGATCCAAGGGATCACCGCCGAGGCCGAGCTCCGTTTAGCCGCGGCGCTGCCCAAGCTCGAGGACATGGTGATCACCGCGTCCACCGGCGAGCCGCGGCGCTGAACCGCTTAGGAACGGCATTGGCAGGACATGCGGTAACTGGCCAGCGTGGACACCGCGGCCCGCTCCCAGGTGAATTCGCCCGAATGCTCCAGGGCCGCATGCCCGGCCCGGGTCACCCGCGCCGGATTGCGGGCCAGTTCGATCAGCTGCTGCGCCCACAGTTGTGCCGAGGGTTCGGGAATCAGCCAGCCCGAAACCCCATCGTCCACCGCGTAGCCCAATCCGCCGACCCGATTGGCCAGCACCGGAGTGCCGCAGGCCTGCGCCTCGGCGGCGACCAGCCCGAAGGTCTCCGAAAGCGATGGCACGGCGACCACATCGGCGTTGGCGAAAACCGCTGCCAGTTCGGCCGGCTGCAGCGGACCGAAGAAGCTCAAGCGCTCGGCGACGCCTTCGCGGCGGCCCAGGGCGGGCAGGTCGTATTCGCCGCCGCCGGACAGCGCGCCGAAGAGCGAGGCGGTAATGCGCAGCTCGGGTGCGCTGCGCTGGGCAATGCCCAGCGCCTCGATGAGCAGGTGCGCCCCCTTCAGCCGCTGCATGCGCCCGGCATAGACCAGATGCAGGTCATCCTCGCCCAAAGGGCGGGCAAGCTTGTCCTGCTCCGGGTGGAAAATGCGGTGGTCGACCCCCGGGAGCACCACGTCGAGCCGCTCGCGTTCGAGCCGGTAGAAGCGCTCGAGCTGGGCGGCCTCGACGGGGGTATTGGCGATCACCCGGTCGGCCTGGGCCAGCAATGCCCGCTCGGATTCCTTGCGCAGCTCCGGCTCGGGTAGTCCGGACTCGAACTCCTTGGCCGCCGCCGAGGTGTGCATGGTGAGCACCAGCGGCACCTGCCACGCCGCGGCAAGCTGCCGCCCGACCAGGCCCGAAAGCCAATAGTGCGCGTGCACGATGTCGATCTTCAGCTCGCTCAAATGAGCGGCGATCCGCTCGGCGGCCGCATCGATGATACCCGGCAGTTCGTCCTTGCTCAGCACCTGGCCGGCGGCGACCTGCACCTGATGCATCCACACGCCCGGGGTTACTTCGGCGCTGCTGCTTGGCTCGGCGGTGCGGGTGAGCATATGCACCTCGTGCCCCAGCGCACCGAGGGCATAGGAGAGATTCTGGATGTAGACGTTCATGCCTCCGGCGTCTCCGGACCCGGGCTGCTGCATGGGGGAGGTGTGCAGGGAGAGCATGGCGATGCGCATGAAAAGAGGCTCCAGCCGGATCGGGGATAAGACCGTAGGACAAATGAGGGTCGAGTCGATATTACCAATAGCCGCGATGGGTTGGTTCGGCCTGGCTCGGCGTGCAGCGGATTGGTGGACGGGCAGGCGGTGCAACCAGAACGCCCACGCGTATAAGGCTGCTACCGGTCGACTAGATAATGAAGGGCGATGAGCCGATTCCAGCAACTTTTCGCTCAACTGCGTGCCCACCTAGCGAGTTCTGGAGAGTTGACCTTGGATTCGGTCAGCATTCAAGGGTCGGTATGTCCGGTCAAATGAAACGAATGCCCCGTACGAATTCGATCGCGATATCGAAGCGCTGATGGTTTAGGCAGCGCCGGGCATGCCATAGCAACTGGGCTGGCCGTGCAAAGGATGGTGCAAACTTCGGGCCCAACGTGGAAGCTAGTCGCCGTCGTCCAATTCGATAACACTTGCCACGGTCACGCTCGCAATGTCGACGCCGGTCAGGTCGGCCACCACCGAACGTGCCATATACGGCACTTCCTCCCAGGTTTTTGCCTGAGTCAAAGCGCCTTCAACGTCGGGAACGCTGACCGAATAAATGTCGTCGGCGTGTACGTACCGAACTTCAATCTCCATGACCAAAGTATGACCCTAGCGGGCAGGTGAAACAAGGACGGATTGGCCAAATGAGCGCGGTGAATTTTTAGGGTTTGCAACTGAACTATTGCAGCGCGATTGGAGCCATCCTGCCGCATTGGTTTCAGTGGAAAATGAAAACTCTCGTGAACCAAATGTAACAAGGCTTTTTGTGCTGAACCGGAATGTTTGGGACCAGCCGCGATTGTTGAAGTGGACGTCCGTGGCATTTATGCAGCTACTTCCGAAACGTGAACGCGACGCTGCCGGCTATTTCCCGCACCGAGCCCATGACCACGCAGACGAACTGAACCTTATCGTTGAATCGAACGTGCCGGGAGTCCGCAAAAAGTTATTCGAGGGCTACCTGGACTTCCTAGACGCCTAGCAGGGTTTCCCATACTTGCACCATGGCTAAAACAACTTACACGACGGTCACGGACGTTGCGGTGCTCGGAGTAGATCAGTGGTCGCCCTCCCGAGGAGTCAGCGAAGTCATGCAAGACCTACTTGGACAGCTGGCAACCGCTAGCTCACCTGATCCCACGCATCGACGGGCAGACCGAAGGCGGGGACTCAGGGCCAATGAAAGTAGCAGATGCGGTAAATAAATCACCGTGCAACGGTACGTGGAACAATTCAGGTTCTTAAAACCGGGGGTACGGCCGTGACACATTTATCCAGAGCCCGACGCAAAGGCTCTAGATTCAGATCTTCCCTTGCGATTCTACTTGTCTCGTTCAATTCGTTACCTTGTATAGGCTGCCAAACCAAATACCAACCGGCGGAAAACGCTATTCTCGACCAGTAAGTTCGTTGCACTCTGCCATTTCCTTCACGGAACGGGTGAATGTGGTTGAGCTCGTCGTAGAATTTCGCAAGTGAATCAATGAATTCTTCTTTCTCCAAGTCTTTGAGATGGTTGCGATTCGCCAGCTCGGACATGACATTGTCGATAAGAAAGGGAATGTGAGAACTGGGCGCAAAAAATTGCCCTGAACCCCGCCGCATATTGATGGTACGGTACTCGCCGGCCCAATCGTAAACATCTTGAAATAGATGCCTGTGGAGGCCTCTTATTTCCCAGGCATCTCGAGTTGGTTCCACTAGTTCATGGTCGCGAAGTTGAACGACACGTGCGTGGAATAGGTCGGCTTCAGCCTTAGCGAGCGCTTGATACGAGTCGGCCCCGACTAAGTTCCTCAGAACTCCATCGGGGCTGGTCAAATATGGATCCTCGATACTACTACTTGAGGCCATATCGTTCCCGGGTAATCCTCACTAGCTCATCTGCAGTGATATCACCCGCAACGTAATTTTTTGATTCTTCAGCATATTCCGAGCTGACGGTTAAACCTTCAAGGTATACGCTGTGAGTGGCTTCTTCCACCCAACCAGATCGCATTTCAAGTGTAGACATGTGCGCTCCTGCAAGTGTTGGTGTCTACTATTCTACCGGCGCCGGGATGCTAATCCAACTAAGACGAGCGGGTTTTCGCCTGAATAACTGAGCCGGAGCTGAGATGAATCCTCGGTGATCGCCTAGTTGGGACTTAACCCTCAGATTGCCGACGGTAGTAGTTATAAAAAATCCCCGGTTGACCGAAGTCAACCGGGGATTTCACCTGTGCGCGAAAGGGGACTTGAACCCCTACCCCCTTGCGAGGACTAGCACCTCAAGCTAGCGCGTCTACCTATTCCGCCACCCGCGCAGGTTATGCGTTGTCTGCGTTGTTATCGCTGGCAACGAAGTAAAACTTTACCACCGTCCGGCGGCGTTTGCCAATCGGGCAGGATTGGCCACCAGGGCTCCAAAATCCGCGGAATCATGCGGGAAACTCGGGTTTGATCAGTAGTTTCGCATTAATTTTCACCGAATCAGTGTTGAGCGTCACAGCAAAACGGCCGATTTCTGGGCTCTGGCGAAGGTTTGCGCCACCCTGTCGCCGTGGTCCAGTTTGTTCTGCCGGATGCGGCTTAGGCCTGCACGATCTCCCGTAGCTGCTCGGCGCCAAGTACCTGATTGAAGATCTCGCCCTCCGGTTCCATCCAGCGGCCGGCGGCAAGATCGGCCAGGCGAACGGGCTCGTAGCCCAGCGCGCTGATCAAAGCCGCGGCGAGCCCGGCGCCTTCGGGATCATCGGTGGCGATCGCGAGCGCGCGTCGTTGTTCGGTCTTTGCCGCTCCGTCGGAGTCCAAATCCCAGTGGCTGATGTGGTTCAGCGCCTTGACGACCCGGGACTCCGGGAAATGCGCGGCGATGGCCTCGGAACTGGATAGCCCGGCCCGCAGGCTGAGTTCGAGCCAGTCGGGCAAGGGCTCGTCCTGCCAGCGGTTTGTCGCATCCAGCAGCACCAGATCCGCCAGGCTGTCCTGCGCCACCTCGTCCAGGTCCTCCTGGGGGACCATGAGGACGACGAGGTCGACGCCCGCACCGATGTCTTGGGCCGGCACCGCCTGGGCCTGCGGAGCATACTGGGCCAGATGGTATTTCATCTGGCCCACGGGCCGTGAGGAGGCGATGTTCACCGCGATGCCGGCCGACGCGGCCGCACGAGCCAAGGCGGTGCCCGCCCGGCCGGCACCCAGGATGCCAATGCGTTCAATTTCTGCCACCGCTGGGTGTGGACTCTGGCCCATATGGATCCTCCTAGCTTCGTACTTGAAGCCTAACCGCAGTTGCCGGGTTGGCGCATGAAAAAGGCCACCGGCCCGAGTATGGAACTCGGGCCGGTGGCCTAGATGGAGATTGGCTAACCGCCGAAGAGCGGAGCGATGTTCTTCCAGAGCTGCTGGAGGCCCAGCGAGATGAACAGCAGCGCGGTAATGCCCAGCGCCGTGTTGGTGTGCCAGCGGTTCGCCCATCCCTTGGGGATGCGCTTGCCGTTGAGCAGGCCCAGCAGGGTGATCGCCAGGAACGGCATGAACAGCGAGCCGAGCACGCCGTAGGCGAGAATCAGCGCGATGGGCTTGTCCAAAAGGAACAGCACCATTGGCGGGAAGGTCAGCCAGAGGACGTAGAACTTGAAGTACTTGCCGCCGGTCAGCGTGTCCTTGTGGCCGGCGGGCTTCTTGCGCATGTGGCCCCAGAAGTCGGCGAACATCAACGATACGCCGTTCCACACGCCAATGATCGAGGAGAACGAGGCGGCCCAGAAGCCCACCAGGAATCCGGTGCCGACGAACGTTCCGTAGCGCTCGTTCAGCACCTCGCCCAGGTCCAGCAGGCCGCGGTCGCCAGCGGAGATCGATACCCCGGCCGAGCGAACGACCTCGGCGCCGACCACGAGCATGGCGAGCACGAAGATGCCGGTCATCACGTAGGCCATCGAGTTGTCGATGCGCATCACGCGCATCCACTTCGGGGTGTTCCAGCCCTTTTCACGCAGCCAGTAGCCATAGGCGGCCAGGGTGATGGTGCCGCCGACGCCGCCGGCCAGAGCCAGGGTGTAGACCACGCCGCCGGACGGGATCATCGGCACCAGGCCCTTGAGCATTTCCGGCACGTTCGGCACGGCGATGATCGCCAAGCCGACGACGGTGACGAACATGATGCCCACGAGGACCGCGGTGACCTTCTCGAAGAAGGAGTAGCGGCCGAACCAGACCATGGCGAAGCCGGCAAGGCCCATCAGCACGGCCCATATCTTGAGGTCCACTGCGGGGAAGAGGGCCGCCAGCGGCATCGCCGCCGAGCTCATCGCGGTGGCGCCGTAAACGAAGCCCCAGAGGATGATGTAGGGACCGAAGTACCAGGTGGTCCAGCGGCCCAGGGACTTCCAGCCCTCGAAGATCGTCCGGCCGGTGGCCAGCGTGTAGCGTCCGGCGCCTTCGACCAGAACGATCTTCAGGATGACGCCCAGGATCACCGCCCACAGCAGGGCGTAGCCGTACTGGCTGCCGGCCACCAGGGTCGCGACCATATCGGCGGCGCCCACACCGGTTGCCGCGACAACCAGTCCGGGGCCGACAATCTTCCATTTTGGTGCTCTGCCGCCGTCGTGGTCGGCGTGCACCGGCGCGCTCTCGGCGCCCGGTTGATGCTGTTCGGCCATGAATGAAGTCCTTAAAGTTTTTGCTCGTATCCGGTGCGAGTACCGGGATGCCTCGGACCAGCGGGTGTGAGCAAGAATCGACGTTGATCTTCATCACTGCCACTAGAGAGACAGATCTAATGTATGGGTGATGCGCGACATAACCAAGGCGTGCGCCAACTCTTAAGTGAATCTTAGGAAAGCAGCGGGCCGGCAAGCCGCCGAAACCAGCTGATAAAGTGCTTCACAGTGCGTGGTGCACCAAGATTTGAAAGGACGTGGCCTTGCAGCTGCTCATCGTCGAGGATGACGACGCCGTCTCCACGGCCCTTGCCGACGCCGTCGCAGCTGCCGGGCACACCGCCGAATGCGTCACCCGCGGGGAGGACGCGTTGCTGCGGCACCGCGAGGCGGACATGATCCTGCTGGACCTCGGCCTGCCGGATATGGATGGGCTGGAGGTGCTGCGCAAGCTGCGCCTGGTGACCACCACCCCGGTGGTGATCCTCAGCGCCCGCAACGACGAACGCAGCGTGGTGCGCGGGTTGCGCCAAGGCGCCGACGACTATCTGGTCAAGCCGATCGGGTTGACGGTGCTGCTCGCGCGCATCGAGGCGGTGGCCCGCCGGTCGCGGATGAGCTCACCGGTCAGCGCCCTGCTGCAGGTAGGGGAGCTGGGCATCGACCTGGACAAACGCGAGGCCCGGTTGGGGGCGCGGGCGCTGAACCTGACCGCCAAGGAATTCGACCTGCTCGCGCTGCTGGCCAAGCATGCCGGCTCGGTGGTCACCCGGGAGCAGATCCTTGATGCCCTCTGGGGAGATGCCTTCGTAGCCGTTTCCCGCTCGCTGGACGTGCACCTGACCGGATTGCGCGCCAAGCTCGAGCGTCCCGGAATGATCATCAACGTCCGCGGTGTCGGCTACCGCCTCGAGGCAAACCTCCAATGAGATTGCGCGTCATCGCCATTCTGGGATCGCTGCTGGCCCTGCTGGTCGTGATCGTCTCCGCGGTGCTGATGCAGAGCGCGAGCGTGGATGCGGCCCAGGAGCTGCGGCTGAGCCGCGAAGCGTCGCTGAATAGATTCATCCAGTTGGGCGCCCAGGCCGAAGCCGAGGCCGAGCACGGCAAGCTGCAGCTGGAAATGGACACCTATTCCAAGCTCTATGACGAGGCTCTGCTGGTGCGCCTGGGCACCGAAACGCTGACCTCCGGCCAGCTCGATCCCACCAGGCCGGAGGTGGCGCGGGCCTTGGAGAATACCGAGCTGAACCTCGCGCATACCGACATCCCCGCGATCAACCCCTTCGCCACCGGCAATGCGCTGATCGCGCGCCCTTTCGGCAATTCCACCCAGGTGCTCGGCTCGGCGCTGCTGGAAGTCAACCTCGACATCTCCCGCCGGTTGGTGCTGCAGCGATGGATCTGGGTGGTGCTGTTGAGCATCGCGGCCGGGGCGGGGCTGCTGCTGCTCGCGGACCGGGTCACCGCCTGGGTGCTCAAGCCGATCCACCGGCTCAATGAAGCGACCAAGGAACTGGCCAAGACGAAGACCTCGACCCCCTTGGAAGCCGCCGGGCCTCCGGAGCTGCGCGAATTGGCGCATTCCTTCAGCAAGATGTCCGATGCGATGACCGCGAGCCTGGCCCAGCAGCGGGAGCTGATTGCCGAAACCTCGCACCAGCTGCGCAATCCCGTGGCGGCGCTGCGCCTGCGGGTGGATCTGCTGAAGCTGCGCCTCCCAGCGGCTGCGGATCCGCAGGCGGTGCAGGCCGTGGAGAAGGAACTGCACCGGGTGGAGTCGCTGCTGGACGCGGTGCTCCGGCTGGCCAGCGCGGATCATCGGCTCTCCGAGCAGGCGGCGGACCGCACCCCGGCTGCCCGCACGGCGGAGGTCGAAACGGTCAAGGTGCGCGAACTGCTGATCGAGGAAATCGAGCGGCAGTCTTCGGCGGCCCGGCAAAGCGGCACCCAGCTGCTGCTGGAATCCGGGAACGAACCGGAGGTCCTGCTGGCCTGCAACGGGTTCGAGCTGCAGCAGATGCTCGCCGAACTCTATGAGAACTGCCTGAAATATGCCGCCGGGACGCCGATCGAAACCACCCTGCGGGCCACGCCTGAACTCGTCGAGATCAGCATCCGCGACCACGGCCCCGGGCTGAGCGAAGCACAGCTAGCGCAGGTGTCCGAGCGGTTCTGGCGCGCGGACCCGGCCGGGGCGACCCCCGGCACCGGGTTGGGCATGGCGATCGTGGAGCGCCTGGCCCGCGCCAACGCCGGAGAGCTGCGCGTCGCGGCGGCCGAAGGCGGAGGGCTGTGCTTCAGCCTGCTGATGCCACGCGGCCAGGCGCCGGGCGGGGGTGGCCAAGCTGGCTGAGCACCGGAACCCGAGCCGGCGCAGCGTGCTGCGCTGGGCCGGGCTGGGCGCCCTGGGCCTGCCGGCGCTGGCCTCCTGCACCAGGGGCGCGCTGATCGAGCGGCTGGATGTGGCCGGCGGCGAAAGCGGGGGCATGTACTTTGAATTCGCCAACCTGCTCGCCGCGGCCCTGGTCCGCTACGGCATCGCCGCGCACTCGGAAGCCCTGGTGACCGAGGCGAGCGTCGAAAACCTCGAGCTGCTGGAGAACGGGAAGGCCGGGCTCTCGCTGGCGCTGGCGGACACCGTGGCCCAGCACGAGCGCTCCGCGGATTCCTCGCTGGTCGCGCTGGGCCGGGTCTACCAGAACTACTACCACTGCATCGTGCGCCGCGGGAGCCGGATCCGCTCGCTGGCGGACCTCTCCGGCCAGCGGCTGGGCACCGGGGCGCCGGGGTCGGGCACCTGGGTGACCGGGCAGCGCATCCTGTCCGCCGCCGGGCTGGACGAGGAGGGAACCCAGCCCAGAGAACGCCAACTGGGCTATGTGGCCGGACTGCAGGCCCTGGAAGCAGGGGAGATCGATGCGCTCCTGCTTTTCGGCGGCATCCCGGTCAGCTCCATCACGGCGTTGGGGCGGACTATGCAGCTCCGGCTGATCGATCTGGCGGGGGTGCTGCCGGCCTTGCGCGCGGAGCATCCGCGGCTCTACGAGCATGTGATCATCCCGCGTCATACCTATCCGGGGGTGGCCGAGGTGGACACCGTGGGAGTGGCGAACCTGCTGATGGCCAACGCCGCGCTGCCGGCCCCGGTGGCGGCGGGAATCGTGGAGCTCTTGGTGGACCATGCGCGCGAACTGATCCCGCGCAATAGCGCCGGCATCCAATACCTCACCCCCGATACGCTGATCTCCACCGGCGGGCAGCGGCTGCATCCGGCGGCCGCAACCACCTACCGCAGGCTCCATGGCTAGCGCGGCCAACGCGCCATGGGCCGTGGGGAACTAGGGTGGATAGCAACCGAGGCCGCCACCGCGAACAGAGGATCCAAAGATGCCGAGCACGCACGCCTATGAGCTTATGCAAGAAGAAGTGGTGCAGATCTGCCGCAAGCTGATCAGCATCGACACCACCAACTTCGGCGAGAACAACAGCCGCGGCGAACGCGAGGCCGCCGACTACATCGCGGGGCTGTTCGCCGAGGTCGGCCTGGCCTCGACAATCCACGAATCCGCGCCGGGACGCGCGAACCTGATCGCCAGGATCCCCGGCAGCGACCCGAGCCTGCCGGCGCTGGTGGTGCATGGGCACCTGGACGTGGTCCCGGCGATCGCCGCGGACTGGTCCGTGGACCCCTTCGGCGCCGAGCTCATCGACGGCATGATCTGGGGCCGCGGGGCGGTGGACATGAAGGGCATGGACGCGATGATCGTCGCGGTGATCCGGCGGCTGATGCGCGAGCGGATCAGCCCGCGCCGGGATCTGGTCATCGCCTTCTTCGCCGACGAGGAGGCCGGCAGCGACTGGGGCTCGATGTGGATGGTGGAGCAGCATCCGGAGGTCTTCGCCGGGGCCGGGGAAGCGATCAGCGAGGTCGGCGGATTCTCCACCGAGATCGCCGGGCAACGCGCCTACCTGGTGCAAACCGCGGAGAAGGGCATCGCCTGGATCAAGCTCGCCGCGCACGGGGTGGCCGGACACGGCTCGCAGCTCAATCCGCGCAACGCGGTGACGGCCCTGGCCGCCGCGGTGGCCCGGATCGGTGAATACCAGTGGCCACTGTCCTACACGAAAACCACCCGCGCGCTCTTCGAGGAGCTGGCGGTCATCTGCGGCACCGAATTCGACGAAGCGAACCCCGCACCGCTGCTGCAGGCCTTGGGGGATACCAGCCGCTTCGTCGGCGCCACCCTGCAGAACACCTCAAACCCCTCGGTGCTCAAGGCCGGCTACAAGCACAATGTGCTGCCCGGCTATGCCGAGGCGCTGATCGATTGCCGCACCCTGCCCATGGAGCACGAATCCACCATCGAGAAACTGCGCGAGCTGGCCGGCGAGCACGTGGAGCTCACGCTGCTCCAAGACCAGCAGTCGCTGGAGGTGCACTTTGGCGGCGAGCTGGTCGATTCGATGGTTCAGGCGCTGGTGGCCGAGGACCCCGAGGCGGTGGTCCTGCCCTACATGCTCTCCGGCGGCACCGACAATAAGGCGCTGGCGAAGCTGGGGATCACCGGCTACGGTTTTGCCCCCTTGCAGCTGCCCAAGGATCTTGATTTCACCGGAATGTTCCACGGAGTTGACGAGCGGGTGCCGATCTCGGCGCTGCAGTTCGGAACCCGCGTCCTTGACCGACTATTGCGCAACTACTAGGAGTAGCCAACGTGCCTATCGAACAGATCCTCAGCGATGAGCTGCTGTCCCGCTTCCGCGAACGCGCCGGCGGCTATGATGCCGCCAATGCCTTTGCCACGGAGGACTTCGAGGAATTAGCGGCCCTGGGCTATCTCAAGGCCCTGGTGCCCGAATCCTCCGGCGGTTTGGGCTGGAGCTTCGAGCAGCTGGTGCTGGCCCAACGCCGGCTGGCCACCGCCGCGCCGGGCACCGCCCTGGCGATCAATATGCACCAGGTCTGGGCCGGCGTCGCCTATCTGCTCGCCGCCCGGGGGGACGCGCGCCTTCAGATGGTCACCGAGTGGATCGCCGCCGGGGAGATAATGGCCTTCGGGATCTCCGAACCCGGAAACGACTCGGTGCTCTTCGATTCGAACACCGCGGCGAGAACCCTGGCCGATGGGTCCGTCAGCTTCACCGGCACGAAGATCTTCACCTCGCTGTCCCCGGCTTTCACCCGGCTTGGCGTATTCGGCAAGGACGAGGCCAGCGGGGAACTGGTGCACGGGTTCGTCCCCCGCGGCGCCGGGGTCCGCTCGCTGGAGGACTGGGATACCTTGGGCATGCGCGCCAGCCAGTCGCACACCACCAAATTGGAAGGCGCGGTGGCCCCGGCCAGCTGGGTGCACACCCGGCTTGAGGTGGGACCGAACGCAGACCCGCTGGTCTTCGGAATCTTCGCCTCGTTCCTCACGCTCACCGCGAGCGTATATGTCGGGATCGCCGAACGCGCCGTGGAGCTTTCGCAGGCGGCGCTGCGCAAACGCACGCACCAGGACGGGGGCAGCTACACCCAGGACGTGCGCGCCAGGGGAGTGCTGGCCCAAGCCGGAATGCGCCTGCTCAGCCTGGACGCCCTGCAGCGCACCGTCGCCGCGGATCTGGAAGGACAGATAGATCACGGGCCGGGCTGGTTCCCGCGCCTGGTCACGCTGCGCACCCTCGCCGGGCAGAGCGCACGCGACAACGTCGAGGCCGCCGGCCAGCTGCTCGGCGGCGGCGGATATTTCCGCGGCAGCGAATTCGAGCGGCTCTACCGCGACGTGCAAGCCAGCTGGTATCACCCATCCAATGCCGCCTCGGCGGAGAATACCGTGGCCAGCTGGCTGGTGGGTCCCCTAGAGCCCTGAGCGATCCAAGGTGCTGACCACCCGGATCACCTTGCGGCGCAGCCAATATTTGCTCGCGCCGCCCTCGTAGCGCAAGGTGCGCATCAGCTCCCATTTGCCGTTATCCGAATGCTCGCGCAAGGCAGCCCGCGCCACCTGCTTGGATTCTGCAGGGAACGCGGTGATCACCAGATACTCGTAACGGTCGTCATTATCCAAGTGCCGCGGAGCCTTGATTAATTCCTGAAGCATTACACCCCTATCGAAAGAATGATTTCGGTTGTAGCGTGTGACTCATGAGCACCGAACCGAGCTACGCCCTGCAACTGCTGATCTCACGCCTCGAGCAGCACCTGACGGTAGTTTCCCAGAGCCGCGGGTCGGCCGACGCCGCGGTCGATGCCGCCTTCGGCTCGCTCGCCGAAGCGTTCGAGAGCTATGAGGATGCACTCTACGAGCAATATTCCGAACTTCTTCCGTTCACCATACCTACGGATGACGACGATGACGAGTGAGTACGGCCACGGTTTGAATTTCCTTGCGAAAGCCGTGTAATCACCGATAAGCCCCTCGAAATGACGTAGTGTCAAGGGGTGAATTGGTTTGAAGCAGCTTTCCTCGGATTAATCCAGGGCCTGACAGAGTTCTTGCCCATCTCCTCATCGGCCCACTTGCGCATCGTGGGCGAGCTCTTGCCCAACGCGCAAGATCCCGGTGCGGCCTTTACCGCGATCACCCAATTGGGGACCGAAACCGCGGTGGTCGTCTTCTTCTGGCGTGACATCGTGCGGATTATCGGCGCCTGGTTCCGGGCGATCACCGGCAAGATCCCGCACTCTGACCCGGACGCCAAAATGGGTTGGCTGATTATCGTCGGTTCCCTGCCGATCGCCATCCTGGGGCTCCTGCTCGAAGACTATATCGACTCGAACTTCCGTTCGCTGTGGATCGTGGCGACCATGCTGGTGCTCTTCGGCCTGTTCCTGGCCATCGCCGACCACTACGGCAAGCAGGAACGCACGCTGGATAAGCTCACCGTCAAGCACGGCGTGTTCTACGGACTAGCCCAGGCGATGGCGCTGATCCCCGGCGTGTCGCGCTCCGGCGGCACGATCACCGCCGGGTTGCTCATGGGCTATACCCGTGAAGCCGCCGCCCGCTATTCCTTCCTGCTGGCCATCCCCGCGGTATACGCCTCCGGGCTGTACAAGCTGGCCAAATCCTTCTCCGAGCCCGGGGTCTACTCGCTGGCGCAGACCGGGCTGGCCACCGCGATCGCCTTCGTCGTCGGCTTCTTGATCGTGGGCTGGTTCCTGAAGTACGTCTCCACCCACTCCTACCGGCTCTTCGTCTGGTACCGGATCCTGCTGGGCCTGGGATTGTTCGTATTCCTTAGCCTCGGAATGATCAGCGCCTAAAACTCTTTGCCGGCGCGGGAATAAACCTTGCGCTCGTTGACTTGCCCTTAAAGGAAGATCGTCTATACATCTGCGAAAGGATGTACTCAGTGCTCGCGTGGAAGTCTCCGCAAGTGCCGCATGTAGTTGGCTCCGCACCTATTCTGGAGGTCTTCGACACCTCCAGCGGAACCAAGCAGGCCACCGCTCCGGCCGATAAGGCCAACGCCCCGGCAAGCATGTATGTCTGCGGGATCACCCCGTACGACGCCACCCATATGGGACACGCCGCCACCTACGTCACCTTCGATTTGCTGCACCGCACCTGGCTGGATAACGGCCGCGAGGTCACCTATACACAGAACATCACCGACGTGGATGACCCGCTGCTCGAGCGCGCCACCGCCACCGGGGTCGACTGGCAGGACCTCGCCGAAGACCAGATTCAGCTCTTCCGCGAGGATATGGAAGCGCTGAACGTGATTCCGCCGCAGCACTACATCGGCGCGGTCGAATCCGTGCACTGGCTGGTTCCGGTGGTCGAGCGGCTGCTCGCCGCGGACCTGGCCTACCGGGTGCCGGCAGACGCCGACGGGGTGGAAGGGGATATCTACTTCGATACCCTGGGCTCGGAGAACGGTGCCTGGAAGCTTGGCCAGGTCTCCAACTACGACCGCGAGACGATGCTCGGCTTCTTCGCCGAACGCGGCGGGGACCCGGACCGCACGGGCAAGCGCGACCCCTTGGATCCGCTGCTCTGGCGCATGGCCCGCGAAGGCGAACCCTCCTGGGCGGGCGGCGAGCTGGGCACCGGGCGCCCGGGCTGGCATATCGAGTGTTCGGTGATCGCGCGCAGGACCCTTCCGGCCCCGTTCACCGTGCAAGGCGGCGGATCGGATCTGATCTTCCCGCACCACGAATTCTCCGCGGCGCACGCCGCAGCCGATGACCAGACCGCATTGGCCCAGGCCTATGTGCACACCGGGATGGTGGGCCTGGACGGCGAGAAGATGAGCAAGTCCCTGGGCAACCTGGTGCTCGTCTCCAAGCTGCGCGCCGCCGGCGTGGAACCGGTCGCCATCCGCGCGGTGCTGCTCTCGCAGCACTACCGGACGAACTGGTCCTGGACCGAGCAGCTGCTCGCCCAAGCCCAGGAACGCGTGGCTACCTGGCGGGAGCGGATCGCCGGGGCCGGGCTGGCCGAAGCCACCGCGCTGCTGACCCGGATCCGCTCGCGCATGGCCGATGACCTCAACGCCCCTGCGGCCTTGGAAGCCATCGACCAGTGGGCCGCCACCGCGGCCGAAGGCAGCGGGGAAGGCAGCGAGCTGCTCGCCCGCGGAATCGATTCCCTGCTGGGGCTGAAACTCTAGCGGCAACCTGGCTCCCCACAAACCGGTCCGAGACCTTCGGCACCGGCTTGTGGGGAGTTTTTTATGCCCGAAGAATCAGATCTCGAAGTCCGGGCCGTGCTCTTCGCCGCGGGCGCGTCCCCGGCGGCGCAGGTAGCGTTCGAATTCGCGGGCGATGGATTCGCCGCTGGCCTCGGGAAGTTCGCTGGCATCCGAGGCCTGCTCGAGCTGCTGCACGTATTTGGCGACCTCCGGATCCGCGGCCGAGAGCTCGTCCACCCCGCGCGTCCAGGCGCCGGCATCCTCGCGGAGCTTCTGCGAGGAAACCTGCATCGGAACCAGCTCCTCGATCATCTCCACGATTGCCAGTTCCACCCGCGGGCTGGGCGCTTGGGCCACATAGTGCGAGAGCTGCGCCCAGAGCGACATGGTGGGAATGCCGTGTTTCTCGAATTCGGCCCCGAGCACCGCAGGAATCCCGGTGGGCCCCTCATAGCGGGAGGCCGAAAGCTTGAAGTACTCCTGCAACTTCGGATGGTCGCTGTTCAGCACCGTGGGCACCGGCCGGGTGTGCGGCACATCGGCCAATAAGGCGCCCAGGGAGAGCACCACATGGACGTTTTCCGCCTTGGCGTGCTTCACGATCTGCGCGCAGAATCCCTGCCACCGGAAGGTCGGCTCCACCCCGACCACGAGCAGCAGATCCGCCGGGGCGAGCGGATTGTCCAACCGGTAGAGCTCGGTGGTCGGCCACTCGATGATCCGGCCTTCCGCGGTCACCCGCGACTGCGGCCGGGTGAACTGGTAGTCGTAGTAGTCGTCCTCGCCCACGGTGGCCAGATGCTTCGGGGCGCCGCTGTTCAGGATGCGGCGCACCGCGTCGCTGGCGGCCGAACCGGCGTCGTTCCAGCCCTCGAAGGCCGAAATCAGGACGGTGGGACGCATCTCATGTTCGGTTTGCGCAACGAAGCCGTTCAGCGTTGGTGCGTGGTATTCCTCGCTCATGACTTGCCCCTCTCCAGCCTGCGCACCGCCCCGGCAGACGCGACGAAGCGGTTTAGCCCCACTCTTCCATCTAGAATGGAGTCATGCCAAGCACCAAATCAGCGTTCGATGCAAAAGTTCCATCCCCTGGCCCCCACGCGGTGCTCTGGGATATGGACGGTACCCTCATCGACACCGAACCCTATTGGATCGCCGCGGAGATGGAACTGGTCAAATCCCATGGCGGAAACTGGAGCGAGGAGCAGGCGTTCAACCTGGTCGGCCAGGCACTGCCCAACGGGGCGAAAATCCTCCAGGAGGCCGGGGTGGACCTGGGCGTCCGGGAGATCATCGATCACCTCTCGGGCCAGGTTGTCGCCGGCCTGACCAGTGACGTGCCCTGGCGGCCCGGCGCCCTTGAACTGCTCAGCGCACTGCATCGGGAGGGAATTCCGCAGGCGCTGGTGACCATGAGCGAGCGCAGCATCGTTCACGAGCTGATGGCGGCGCTGCCCGAAGGGATCTTCACCGCCAGCGTCACCGGCGAAGAGGTCACCCACGGCAAGCCGGACCCCGAACCCTACCGGCGCGGATTGGCGTTGCTCGGCGAGCGGCTCGGCCGCAGGTTCGACCCCGCACGCTGCATCGGCTTCGAGGATTCCAAGCCCGGAATCACCTCGGCCGCCGCGGCGGGACTGCACGCGGTGCTGATCCCCAACGCTACGGACCCCGGCGTGGGGAACTGGCGGCGTATCGATACGCTGGTGGACATAAATCTCAAGACGATGACCGATTGGCTGGTGCAGGTTAACGCGTGAGCGAAGCTACTGAAAAAGCCCCGGGGCTGAAACTTGGCCGCATCGGCGGGGTGCCGGTGTACCTGTCGAATTCCTGGTTCATCATCACCGCGGTGATCACCGTGGCCATCGGCCTGCAACTGTCGAATAATGCGCTGATCCCGCCGCTGGTGGCCTACCTGCTGGGTTTTGCCTGCGCCGTGGTGATCGCGCTGGCCGTGCTCGTGCACGAGGTGTCCCACGCGTTGACCGCCCGCGCCTTCAAATGGCCCGACGCGCATATTGTGCTGACCCTGATGGGCGGGCACACCCAATTCGGCTCCTTCAAGGCCAAGCCCGGGGCCTCACTCGCGGTGGCCATGGCCGGGCCGCTGTCGAATTTTGTGCTCGCCGGGCTCGCCTGGTTGGCGCTGCAGCTGCCGAACCTCGGGTTGTATCCGGGCTTGCTGCTGAACTTCTTCGTCTACGCGAACCTGCTGCTCGGCGCGTTCAACGCCCTGCCCGGCTTGCCCTTGGACGGCGGCCGGCTGGTGGAGTCCGCGGTCTGGAAGCTGACCGGCTCCCAGTTCAAGGGAACGATCGCCGCCTCCTGGGTGGGCCGTTTCATCGTCATCGGCGTCCTGGCCTGGTTCATCGTGGTGCCGTTCCTCAAGGGCGAGCAACCCCAGCTGCTGACCATGGTGGTCGGGGTGATGGTGGCGGTCTTCATGTGGCAGGCGACCACGGCGCTGATCAACCACGCCAAGATGATGCTGAACCTGCCCAAGGTGATCGCCGGGGACCTGATGTCCCCGGCCAGCGCGATGATGTCGGTGGCCACGGTGGCCGACGTGCTCACCCGCAGGCGGAACCGCGGCGGTCAGATCATCCTGGTCGACCCGCAGGGCATGCCCTGCGGCGTGGTCGACGAGCAGGCGCTGAGCCGGGTGGACCCGGCCTCGGCCGCGCAGGTGTCCGCGCTGGCGGTATCCCGCGCCCTGGGCCGCGGCGCCGTCGTAGCCCAGGACTCCGACGGCCGCCAGCTCATCGACTACCTGGCCAGCGTGAGCACCGCAGAGTACGCGGTCATCGATGCGCGCGGCACCGTGGTGGGTCTGCTGCACCAACGCAAGATCATCGCGGCCGTCACCGGCCGCAAAGCCTAAAAGCTCTACAACAAAGGAAAACTCAGTGAGTGCTCAGAACACCGCAGCGCCGCATGGCGCGAATGCCCGGCGCGGACCCTTCCGCGTCGGAGACCGCGTCCAGCTGACCGACCAGAAGCGCCGGATCAACACCATCACCCTGGAGGACGGCGGAGAATTCCACACCCACCAGGGAGTGCTGGGACATGACGCGATCATCGGGGCGCTGGAAGGCAGCGTGATCGAAAACGTCGAAGGCGTGCGCTACCAGGTGCTGCGTCCGCTGGCGAAGGACTTCGTGCTGTCCATGCCGCGCGGCGCGGCCGTGGTCTACCCCAAGGATGCCGCGCAGATCATCCAGTTCGGCGACATCTTCCCCGGAGCGCGCGTGGTGGAGGCCGGCGTGGGTTCCGGAGCACTGTCGATCTCCCTCTTGCGCGCGGTCGGCGACCAGGGCTACCTGCATTCCTATGAGCGCCGCGAAGAATTTGCGGATATCGCCCGCGGCAATATCTCCACGGTCTTCGGCGGTGAGCACCCGGCCTGGCATTTGTCCATCGGCGACTTCCAGGAGAAGGTGCTCGAGCTGGAGGAACCGGGCAGCGTGGACCGCGTGGTGCTGGACATGCTTTCGCCCTGGGAATGCCTGGACGCGGTAGCGACAGTGCTGGCTCCGGGCGGGGTGTGGACCAACTATGTGGCCACCGTGACCCAGATGTCCCGCGTGGTGGAGGCGATTCGCGCCTCGGGGCAGTTCACCGAGCCCGAATGCTTCGAAACCATGGTGCGCGGCTGGCACGTCGATGGCCTGGCGGTCCGCCCGGATCACCGCATGGTGGCGCACACCGCATTCTTGATCACCGCCCGCCGCCTGGCCGACGCCCAGGACGGCATCCCGAAGGCCAAGCGCATCAAGGAGCACGGCTACTCGGCCGAGGACCTGAACGCCTGGACACGGGAGCATGACAAGGAGCAGTGGACCGAAACCGCGCTTGGCGAACGCGGTATTTCGCCGAAGAAGCTGCGTCGTGCCGCCAAGGACGCCAACCGTCCGAACCGGATCCGCGAAGGCGAAAACGTCTCAGATACCGAGAACTAGCGTTTCAATATGTGAACTAATGCCCCGGGAAATTCAATCCCGGGGCTTTACGTTCATAGGATGGACTCAGAACGACCCGCACAGCCAGCACCAGTAGCTGGCCACGCGTGGCGAACGGCGAGGTTTGGGAGAATACAACGTGAGCGAAAATAACGAGGCGCAACGCGTCGCCGAACGGCTTCAGATGACCGAACGCCAGGTCAACGTGCTGCGCGAGAAGAACCGCAACCTGGACAAGCAGCTTGCCGGGATCAGCGGAAACAACCAGCGCCTCGTGGCCCTGTTGGAGCAGACTCGCGAACAGATCATCAACCTCAAATCCGCGCTGGAAAAAGACGGCGATACCCCGTTCAGCCACGGCACCATCGTGGCCAAGCACCCACGCAAGCATCCCGAAGCAGGCCTGGGCATCGAAACCACCGCCGCGCAGGCGGTGGATGTGATCCACTCCGGACGCAAGATGCGTGTGGCCATCAGCCCGCTGCTGGATTTCGCCAAGCTGCACGTTGGCCAGCAGGTGCTGCTCAACGAGGCGCTGGTGGTCGTTGCGGGCCTGGGCTACGAGCAGTCCGGCGACCTGGTCACGATCAAGGAAATCCTCGAAGACCACCAGGCGGTGGTGATGGCGCGCGGCGATGACCAGCGAGTCATCGAATTCGCCGAGCCGCTGCGCGGGGAACACCTGCGCGTCGGGGACCAGCTCACCATCGATGCCCGCACCGGTCTGGCGGTCAACCGGGTGCAGCTGACCGATATGCAGTCGCTGGTGCTCGAAGAGGTGCCGGATATCGACTATTCCGATATCGGCGGCCTGAATTCGCAGATCGAAGCGATCCAAGACTCGGTGGAGCTGCCTTTTGCCCACCCCGAGCTCTACCGCGAACACGGGCTGAGCGCACCGAAAGGCATCCTGCTCTACGGCCCTCCGGGCTGCGGCAAGACGCTGATCGCCAAGGCCGTGGCCAATTCCCTGGCCCAGCGCGCCGCGGCCCGCAAGGGCACCGGCCAGGCGAGAAGCTACTTCCTGAATATCAAGGGTCCGGAACTGCTCGATAAGTATGTGGGCGAAACCGAACGGCATATCCGGCTGATTTTCGCCCGAGCCCGGGAGAAGGCGCTGCACGGGGACCCGGTGGTGGTGTTCTTCGACGAGATGGAATCCCTCTTCCGCACCCGCGGGTCCGGGCTGTCCTCGGATGTGGAAACCACCATCGTGCCGCAGCTGCTGGCCGAAATCGACGGGGTGGAACGCCTGGATAACGTGATCGTCATCGGCGCGTCCAACCGCGAGGACATGATCGACCCGGCGATCCTCCGCCCGGGACGGTTGGATGTGAAGATCAAGATCCGCCGCCCCGACGCGCGAGGGGCCAGCGAAATCTTCGGCAAATACCTGACCACCGAGCTGCCGCTGCACGAATCCGAGGTGGCCGCCGACTCCGGGGACGCCCAAGAGACCGTGGACCGGATGATCGCCGGCACCGTGGCGGCCATGTACTCCACCGAGCAGTTCAACGAATTCTTGGAGGTCACCTACGTCAACGGCCAGGTGGAGGTGCTCTACTTCAAGGACTTCTCCTCCGGCGCGGTCATCCACAATGTGGTGGACCGGGCCAAGAAGCACGCGATCAAGGCGCTGATCACCAGCGGCGAACGCGGGCTGAAGATGGAATACCTGCTGCGCGCGGTGCGCGAGGAATTCGCCGAGCACGAGGATATGCCAAATACCACCAACCCGGATGACTGGGCGCGGATCTCCGGGCGCAAGGGCGAACGGATCAGCCACATCCGTTCGCTGGTCAAGGCGAAGGACGCCTCATGAGCGCCCGGCGCCTGGTCGGTCTGGAAACCGAATACGGGATCATTCGACCCGCGATGCCGCAAGCCAACTCGACAGTGCTCTCGGCGCAGATCGTCGACGCCTACGCCCAGCTGGTGCGCGACTCCGGCTCCGATGCCCGGGCCGCGCGCTGGGACTACTCCGATGAATCGCCGCTGGCCGATGCGCGCGGGCATTCGGTGGATCGTGCCCTTGCGCATCCGAGCCAGCTGACCGACTCCGAGCCCGCGCTTGGGGACTCCGCGGTCTGGACGGCCGAATCGATTGCGCTGGACGGCAACGACGCTCGCGTCGGCGCCACGCTGTACCAGGAGAAGGACGCCACCGACGTGGTGATGAACATGGTGCTCGGCAACGGCGCGCGGCTCTACGTGGATCACGCGCACCCCGAATATTCCAGCCCCGAGGTCACCTCGCCGCGCGCCGCGGTGCTCTGGGACCATGCCGGGGACGAGGTGATGCGCCGGGCTGCGGCTAGCGCCGCAACGCTGGGCAGCGGCGAATTGCTGCTCTACAAGAACAACACGGACAACAAATCCGTCTCCTATGGTTCGCACGAAAACTATCTGGTGCCACGCGAGGTGGAATTCTCCGCGCTGGTCAGCGGGCTGACCGCCTTCTTCGCGACGCGGCAGATCTTCTGCGGCGCCGGACGCGTGGGCCGCGGCATGCTCGGGCGCGGCGCCGAATTCCAGATCTCCCAGCGCGCCGACTTCTTCGAGGCCGAGGTGGGCCTGGAAACCACCATCAACCGCCCGATCATCAATACCCGCGACGAACCGCACGCCAACTGGGACAAGTACCGCCGGCTGCACGTGATCATCGGGGACGCGAACCTTGGACAGATTTCCACGCTGCTGCGCGTGGGCACCACCAATCTGGTGCTCAGCCTCATCGAAGCGGGAATGTCCCCGAAGCTCGAGCTGGCGGACCCGGTGGCCGCGCTGCAGCAGATCAGCCACGACCCCACGCTGCGCACCAAGGTGGCGCTGCGCGGCGGCCGCAGTCTCACCGCAATTCAGATCCAGCGCAGCTACCTGGAGGCCGCCGAAAGCTTCTGCGCGCAGCGGGATCTGCAAGATCCGGATACCAACGAGATCCTTCGCCGCTGGCGCGACATCCTGGACACGCTCGAAAGGGATCCGCTGGAAGCGGCCGCGCAGGTCGATTGGGTGGCGAAGTACAAGCTGATGAAGTCCTTCACCGAACGGCACTCGGTGGGCTTCGATGATGCCCGGGTGGCCCTGATGGATCTGCAATGGGCGGATCTTCGCCTGGACAAGGGCCTGTACTACCGGATGGCTTCGCGGGGCCTGATCGAAACCATCTTCAGCCAAGCAGAAATCAACGCCGCGGTGGATCATCCGCCCGAGGATACCCGCGCCTACCTGCGCGGCATGACGCTGCAGCGCTATGCGCCATATGTGGTGGCCGCGAACTGGGACGCGCTGTCCTTCTCGGTGCCCGGCGCCCGCAAGGTCAGCCGATTCCACATGCCCGAGCCGCTGGCCGGCAGCCGGGCGCAGGTGGGGGAGCTCTTCGACGCCGAACTGGAAATCGCCGAGTTCATCGAGCAGTTGGCACGACGGCGCTAAACGGCGCAGAATGAAAACCAGAGGCGCGCAAAAACGTGGCGTTTCGACAGACTTTAGGAGAAGACCATGACCCAGGAAAATTTCTCGGCTCGCCGCGAAACCCAAGCGCAAGCGCTCGAAGCCGAGCAGGTGCAGGCGAACACGACCGGCACCAGCGCAGGCGTCGATGACCTGCTCGATGAAATCGACTCGGTGCTCGAGTCGAATGCCGAAGAGTTCGTGCGTGGATTCGTCCAAAAGGGTGGCCAGTAACCCGCGGGTGCAGCAGGTAACCGTTGCCTATGGGCAACATCATTGAGGGGAAGTAACTTCTGGTGGATCGCAGAATCTTCGGTCTGGAGACCGAGTTTGGGCTGAATTACGTGCCGTCCGACGGGCGGCGGCTCACCCCGGAAGACGCGGCACGGCACCTTTTCCGGCCGGTCGTCGCCTGGGGGCGTAGCTCCAACGTGTTCCTGAACAACGGTTCGCGGCTCTATCTCGACGTCGGTTCCCATCCGGAATACGCCACCGCCGAATGCGATCAGCTCCTGCAGCTGATCGCCCATGACCGGGCTGGCGAGGCGGTGATGCTCGATTTGGTCGAGCAGGCCGAGGAGCAGCTGCTCGAAGAAGGCCACGAGGGCCGTTTGTTCCTGTTCAAGAACAATGTGGACTCGGCCGGCAACTCCTACGGCTGCCACGAGAACTACTTGATTCCACGCAAAATCGAGTTCAAGCGGCTCGCCGACATGCTCATTCCATTCTTGGTCACCCGCCAGCTGCTCTGCGGTGCCGGGCATCTGGTGCAGGTTCAGGACCAAACCAAATTTGTGTTCTCCCAGCGTGCGGACCATATGTGGGAGGGCGTCTCCTCGGCGACCACCCGTTCGAGGCCGATTATCAACACCCGCGACGAACCGCATGCCGATGCCGAATACCATCGCCGCCTGCATGTCATCGTGGGGGATTCCTCGATGAGCGAAACCACGCAGCTGCTGAAGATCGGGGCCACCGACCTGGTCTTGCGGCTGATCGAGTCGGGGGAGATCTACCATGATCTGCGCCTGGAAAATCCGATCCGCTCGATCCGCAGCATCTCCCATGAATTCACCGGCCAAACGGTGGTGCGTTTGATGTCCGGCGACGAGCCGACGGCCTTGCAATTGCAGTGGAAGATCCTGGAACTGGTCAAGGCGTTTGTGGCCCGCCATGGGGCACACCACGACCAGGTCGAACGGGTTCTCGAATTGTGGGAGCGGGTGCTCGTCGCCATCGAAAGCCAGGACTTCTCGCCGATCGACCAGGATATCGACTGGGCGATCAAGCACAAGCTGATCACCGGATATGCGAAGAAGAACGACTTGGCACTGGATTCGCCTCGGATCGCGCAGCTGAACCTGACCTATCACGACATCGACCCGAACCGCGGGCTCTTCCATCTGTTGCGCCGCCGCGGACTGGCCAGTTCGGTGCTTGATCCGGCGATGATCCACGACGCGGTGGAGAACCCGCCGGCCACCACCCGTGCGGCTCTGCGCAGCAAATTCATTCGCGCCGCGCGCGCCACCGGCCGGCGCTACTCAACCGACTGGGTCCATATGAAGTATGAGGAAGGCGAGGGCGGGGTCGTGTTGTGCAAGGATCCCTTTGCCACCTCTAATTCGGCGGTTGATGAGCTCATTGAAGTGATGCGCCGCCCCGTATGACCAGCTGAAAACAAGTATTTTCACAGTAAATACCCCTAAGCTAGATGCAGATCGTCGCGCGCCCTTGCTTCGGCAAGATGCGTCAGCAGAACAAATAATTCTTATCGGAAAGAAGATTCGTGCGAAAAGTTTTGGCAGTATGTGCAACCGCGTCCGTCTTGGCCCTCGTCTCCTGTGGTTCGGGCTCCAGCTCCGTGAGCAAGGTCGAGGTGAAGCCAGCCGCAGACGAGCAGACCGCGCCCGAGGTCAATTTCAAGGCTCCGCTGCTTACCGAGAAGGAAGAGGCAGTCACCGTCGTCGAGGGTGATGGTCCCGATATCAAAGATGGCGACACCATCGACATCCAATCGGGCCTCTACAAGACCATCGATGGGCAGCTGACCAACGAAAACTTCACTGGCGCCACCACGCAGATGCCGGTGGACGCCACGCTTAAAGAGCAGATGCCTGAACTCTATGAGACCCTGCTGACCTCGCAGGTCGGGGACTGGATCGCCTACGCGGCCATCGACGGAGTGCAGCAGCCCGACGGCAGCATCGCCGAGCCTGCCGAGGGCGCTCGCGCCGAACGCCTGATCGTCATCAAGATCGCCGACTCCGTCGGTGCCAGCAAGCCGCTGACCCAGGACGAGGTCAAGAAGCTGAAGGACGACGGGAAACTGCCAACCGTAAAGACCGGCAAGGGCGACCCGATCATCACCATCCCTAAGGACACCGAGGCACCCGAGGGCCTCGTAGTGGATGTCCTCGAAGAGGGCACCGGTCCGGAAGCCACCGAAACCGCCAGCGCCAACGTCCACTACCATGGCGTGCGTTGGGAAGACGGCAAGAAGTTCGACGGAAACTTCGGCGACGACAAGGGCTTTGACATGAAGATGTCCGGCGGCGTGATCGAGGGCTGGCTCGAAGGCCTGAAGGGCCTGAAGGAAGGCAGCAAGGTCTTGCTGACCATCCCGTCGAATATGGCCTACGGTGACGACGTTTCCTCCGGACGTCCAACCGGACCGCTGGTGTTCTACGTAGAATTAGACAAGGTAACCGAAAGCAAGTAACAGAAAGGCCGTAAACATGTCCTTTGGAGAACGTAATTACGACCGCACCAAGCCTGAAATCGACTTTCCAGGTACCGACGCGCCCACCGAGCTGGTCATCACCGACCTGATCGAGGGCGACGGCGCCGAGGTCACCCCGGGCACCACCGTCCAGGCGCACTATGTAGGCGTTTCTTGGTCCACGGGCGAAGAGTTCGACGCGTCCTGGAACCGTGGTTCGACCCTCGACTTCCCAGTGGGCGTCGGCATGGTCATCCAGGGTTGGGACCAGGGCCTGTTGGGCATGAAGGTCGGCGGTCGCCGCCGTCTGGAGATCCCGTCCGAGTTGGCCTACGGCGAACGCGGCGCACCGGGCGCCATCGCGCCGAACGAAGCCTTGATCTTCGTGGTTGACCTGATGGGCACCAAATAGTTCATTGAAGAAAGCCCCAAGAGTTGCGGACATTTTCGCAATTCTTGGGGCTTTCCTCGTCTTCAAAGTCTTGGATCAGCGTGGAAGTTCGTTAGGGTAGGCACGTGAGCACAAAGCAGAGTGACGGACCCAGCAAGGCGGAACGCCTGACAAGTCTCATCTACGCGTTGGCGACTACCGAACGGAAGTTCAATGCCGAACGCATCGGAGACTATCTGAACCCTGCTGGCAACCCGGAGGCCCGTGAAAAGGCCATCGAACGGTTGAAGGACGAGATCCGCAACGAGTTCGGGCTGCGGCTGATCTCCGAAAGCGTCGACGGGACGGCGTACTACCGAATCGATACCAGCGACTGGTTCTTGCCCGCAGTGGACTTCACCGTCGCCGAAACCGGGATGATCGCGCTCGCGGCGAGCCTCTGGAAGGATTCGAAACTCCAAGCCCTCGCGCTCAGCGCCGCCGCGCGCATCACCGGCAAGCAGAGCACCGAGCTGAGCATCGCACCTTATGCCGCGGCGATGCTCCCGCGGCTGTCCATGGACGACCCAAATTTCAAGAGCTGTGCGCTGGCGGTTTTCAACAGGAAAACGCTGAAGTTCGATTACCAGGACGCCCAGGGAAACACGACCAAGCGCGTCGTGGATATGTGGGGGATCGGCCAACGATTCGGCAACTGGTACTTCACCGGCTGGGACCACTCGCGCGCCGCGCAGCGCGTTTTCAGGCTCAACCGCGTGCAGGGAAACTTTGCCACCCAGGTACGCCGCGACGGCGCCTCCAGCGGGGATTACCGGGCACGCCCAGAAGATTTTTCGATGACTCGGGTGCTCCAGGATTTTGACCTGCGCAACCCCGGGCATCTTGCGGTCATCGAACTGCTCGACGAGCGGGCCACTCCGCTGCGGGCCCGTGCGATCAACGGGACGCGCAGCTCCGCGACGCTCAATATCGGATACGCCGACCGGCATTCCTTTGCGGCCGAGCTAGCCAGCTTCGGGGCGTCCATCAGGGTCCTGGAACCAGCGCAACTGGTTTCCCAGGTGACGGAAATTCTCCGCCGAGCTCGTGCGGCGCAGGCGGATATTCCCACGCGGCCGGCGGTGAAGAGCGCAAAGTTCACGCCGCACCGTGCCATGGGACGAAGCTCAACCGCCCAGCAGGTGATGCGGAATATCGACATGATCCAGTTCGTGGTCTCCCAAGGCTCGGCGACGATCGGCGAGTTGTGCGAACGCTACTCGTTGTCGCAGGCGAAGGTTCGCGACGAGCTGGCGATGATCATGATGTGCGGGGTGCCAAATGGCCAGCACGATGAACTGATCAACGTAAACGATGGCGATCTGGATTCGGATGTAGTCACCATCTCCAACGCGGCCCTCCTTGCCGAACCGCAAAAGCTTGCCCCGCTGGAGGCCGTGGCGGTGCTGGGCGGCTTGAACGCCTTAGGCAGCATCCCGGAATTCGAGCACCGCGAAGTGCTGCAGACCGCGTTGGAGAAGATCAATGCCGCGGTGGCACGCTTCGAGGGCTGGAATGGCGCCTTGGGCTTTGCCTTGAACCAGGTCCGCGAGCATGACACTCCGGGCCAGCTGATCCAGGCGCTGCGCAACGCCGACGTCGTGGAAATCGACTACTATTCGGCGAATTCGCAAACCCACCAGTTGCGCGTCATTGAACCCTTGCGGATCATCGAAGACGGTCCGGTCCAGTACCTGCGTGCGTGGTGCCGTACCCGCGAGGCAATCCTCACCTTCCGGGTTGACCGGGCGCTCGAAGTCACGCTCACCGGGGAGCGCTTTGAACTCACCGAGCGCCATCGGGATGTCGAGAAGCTGGATTTCAGCTATTCGGCAAACAGCGATGATCTAGAAGTTGAATTTTTCGTGCATCAAGACGTTCTGCCGGTGATCGAGGCATTCAACCCGGTAGCATGGTCTCAATCCAAGGTTGACTCGGGCCATCTTGCGAAAGTGCAGCTATCGGACCATCTCGTTGCGGCCCCTTGGGTAGCCCGCAACGGCGGTAAGATTGCTGTAGTCGCCCCTGACGCTACACGCGAACGCGTGACTAAGTGGTTGGACGACGCTATCAGAATGTATGAGGATTGATAGATGCTTCCTTGGTGGTTTTGGGTTCTCCTATGGACCGTCCTAGTCCTTGCAACGCTGCTCCTGGCGGTGCTTGCCGGCTTCCGTTTGTTCCGTCGCGGCATGGCCGTGCTCGGCAGCGCTTCGGACGCGGCTGACCATATTAGCGGCGAATTCGCCAAGCCCGGCAGCGTAGTTGACTACGCGCCGGTGGGACGGCGGTACCCCCACGGAACCGATGCAACTCATGGCGATCCAGAGAAGATCGCCAAGAAGAGGCTGAAGGGCAAAGCCGAACGAATCGAGGCGCGACGTGTCAAGCGCGTGGCTCGTCGCAGTGATCGAGGACAGGCGCAAAACATGCGCGATCTGAATCTGTTCTGACGTAGACTTAAGTTTGAGAGAAGGGAACCAACATGTTTGGTGGTTTACAGGGATGGCATTTGGTCATCATTATCGTTTTGGCATTGCTGCTCTTCGGTGCGCCGAAGCTTCCAGGCTTGGCACGCTCGATGGGACAGTCACTGCGTATTTTCAAGTCTGAGGTTCGCCAGATGAAAGACGATGACAAGCCGGAAACCGTTGACGGGACCGTGAATGAACCTAATCCCGACGAAAAGAACAACTCGTAGACCTTTTCAGTGGTAAATAGCAAAGATAAGGCGCCGCGCGGCAGCAAGAAGGCGCGAGCCAAAGACGCCGAGGGGCGGATGTCCCTCAAAGACCATCTGATCGAAGCGCGCAATCGGCTCTTCAAGTCGTTGATCGCCCTGGCGATCGGTACCGTGGCGGGGTTCTTCCTCTACGACGACCTCCTGGCGCTGCTCATCGAACCGGTGAAGGCAGCCGGGGGATCGGTGAACTTTACCGCGGTGATGTCTCCTTTCGACATTCTGCTGAAGGTCGCGATCTTCGTTGGCGTAGTCGCTTCCTCCCCGGTCTGGATCTACCAGATCTGGGCCTTTATCGTGCCCGGACTGAAAAAGAAGGAACGCCGCCTGGGCTATTCCTTCGCCGCGGCCGCCGCACCGTTGTTCCTCGGTGGCGTGGCCATGGCCTATTTCGTTCTTCCTTTCGCATTGCAGTTCTTTATCGGGCTGGCGCCGGAGAATTCCGAAACTCTGTTCACCATCGATACCTACCTGCCATTTATCTTCCGGCTGCTGCTCGCCTTCGGCCTTGCCATGCTGGTGCCGGTCTTGATGGTGGGTCTGAACATGGTCGGAGTGCTGCATTCGAAGGTCATTCTCAAGAACTGGCGGATTACCGTCTTCCTCATCGCCCTCGTGGCAGCCATGGCGGCACCAGGCGGCGACGCGATCACCATGTTTGCGCTAGCCGGACCCCTCTTCCTGACCTTCGCCGCGGCCACGCTGTTCTGCTTCCTGAACGACAAGAAGCGGGCTAAGAAGCAGGCGGCACAAGATGCGGCCAACGAAAATATGGCGGACGGGACCGCCTCATCGATCGATGAACCAAGTACCGAGGTCTAGCAGCAATAGCTAAGTGTTTCGGAACGGCGATCCCGTTCCAGAAAGTGAACGGCCGATAGTGACTTCACCCGCGGAGCGATACGCGAATTCCAAGGAACGACAGGTCGAAAGCGGCACCTATTTGCCCGACTTCCGTGCCAGCGTGTCCTTCAACCTCGATGAATTCCAGTCCCAAGCCTGCCAGTCGGTGGCCAACGGCCATAGCGTGCTGGTCGCCGCGCCCACCGGTGCGGGCAAGACGGTTGTCGGTGAATTCGCTATCTACCAGGCGATTCACGAGCACCGCAAGGCTTTCTACACCACCCCGATCAAGGCGTTGAGCAACCAGAAGTATTCCGAACTGGTCAAACGCTACGGGCCGGAGCAGGTCGGGCTGCTCACCGGTGACACCTCGATCAACAGCGAAGCCCAGGTGGTCGTCATGACCACCGAAGTGCTGCGCAATATGCTCTATGCGGACTCCCGCACGCTGGATGGGCTGGGCTACGTGATCATGGATGAGGTCCACTACCTCGCCGATAAGTTCCGCGGCGCGGTGTGGGAAGAAGTCATCATTCACCTGCCCTCGAACGTGCAGACAATTTCCTTGTCGGCCACCGTATCCAACGCCGAGGAATTCGGCGGTTGGCTGGATACCGTGCGCGGGCAGACCGACATCATCGTCTCCGAGCATCGCCCGGTCCCGCTCTTCCAGCACGTGATGGTCGGCCCTGAGCTTGTGGATCTCTTCGCCGAAGACGTCGCCTTCGACCGGGCGGCCGACGAGGATGCCAAGATCAGCGTCAACCCCGAGCTGCGCAAGCTGGTTCGCAGCAACCGTCCGGCCGGACGCCCGCAGCGTGGTGGACGGGGACCGCAACGCGGCCGTGCCCAAGGACCGGGCCTAAGCCGCCGGGTCAGCCGCCGCGACGTGATCTCCCGGCTGGATAAGGCCGAACTGTTGCCGGCGATCTTCTTCATCTTCTCCCGCAAGGGCTGCGATATGGCCCTGCAGCAGTGCGTTGCGGCAGATCTGCGGCTCACTACGAACGAGGAAGCCGCGCAGATTGCCGAGGTGCTGGACGAGGTCGCCTACCGGATACCCGGTGAGGACCTCGATGTGCTCGAATTCTGGTCCTGGCGCGACGGACTGCTGCGCGGGATCGCCTCGCACCATGCAGGCCTTCTGCCGATCTTCAAAGAGATTGTGGAGGACCTTTTCGCCCGAAATCTGATCAAGGTGGTCTTCGCAACCGAAACGCTGGCCTTGGGCGTTAATATGCCGGCCCGTTCGGTGGTACTGGAAAAGCTGGTGAAATTCAACGGTGAGTCCCATGTGCAGATCTCCTCGGGGGAGTACACCCAGCTCACCGGGCGCGCAGGTCGCCGCGGCATCGATGTCGAGGGCCACTCGATCGTGCTGTGGAATCCGGATATCGAACCGGAAGCCTTGGCCGGGTTGGCCTCCCGGCGTACCTACCCGCTGAATTCCTCCTTCCGTCCGACCTACAACATGTCCACCAACCTGCTGGCGCAGTTCGGACGCGAACAGACCCGCCAAATCCTGGAGTCGTCTTTCGCGCAGTATCAGGCGGACCGTTCGGTGGTCGGCATGGCGCGGCAGGTGCGTTCGCGTGAGGAGTCGTTGGCCGGCTACGAGAAGTCCATGGAATGCCATCTGGGGGACTTCCGCGAATATCTGAAACTCCAACGCGACCTTTCCGAAGCCGAGAAGCGGGCGGCCAAGAACCGCAAGAACCTCCGCCGCTCGGCCGCAGAAAATTCCCTGCAGTCGGTGATCCGCGGCGATGTCGTCGATCTGCCCGGCGGACGACGATTCGGGCGGGCGGTCATCGTCGCCCTGGACGAGTCGCTGTACAACCCGCGCCACACGGTACTGACCGAAGAAGGTCAACTGCGCCGGCTCTCCGTCGATGACCTCAACGGTCCGATAGAGATCATCTCCCGCATCCGGATCCCCAAGGGGTTCACCGGAAAGAGCCCGAAGGAACGCCGGGATCTGGCCACCGCCTTGCGCAATGCGATCGCCGATGAACGCCCTCCGCGTCAGGACGCCCAGAGCTTCAATTTCGACGGAGCGGACTCCTTCGAGCGCGAGAGCGACAAGCTGCGCCTGGCCATGAAGGACCACCCCTGCCATGCCTGCTCCGACCGGGATGCGCATATGCGCTGGGCCGATAGGTACTGGAAGCTGAAGAAGGACACGGACAAGGCACGTCGCGCGATCCGCGGGCGCACCAATACGATCGCCACCGAGTTCGACAAGGTCTGCAAGGTCCTCGAGCGGTTCGACTACCTGATTCCCAGCAATGACGGCGAAGACTACGAAATTACCGCCTCGGGCCGTCGGCTGCGTCGCATCTATGGCGAACGCGACCTGTTGACCAGCCAAGTCCTGGAAACCGGCAAGCTCAACGGGCTGCACCCCGAAGAGCTCTGCGCGGTGGTTGCGGCGCTGGTCTACCAGGGGCGCCGTGACTACGACAGGCCCGATCCGAAGATGCCCACCGACCGGGTCGGCGATATCTGGACCCAGACGATCAATATCTGGGGCACGCTGTCGGACGCCGAGGAGGCACTGGGGTTGAACCCCACCGCACCGCCTGAGGCCGGACTGATCTGGCCCATGTACAAGTGGTCGCGCGGCGCTTCGCTCAACAGCGCACTGCGCGGGGGAGATATGGCTCCGGGCGACTTTGTGCGCTGGGCCAAGCAGGTCATCGACACCTTGGACCAGTTCGCCAAGAACACCGACCTGCCGGTGGAGCTGGTCAGGTCCGCGCGTCAGGCAGTTGACCTGGTCAAGCGTGGGGTCATCGCCTATTCGAACGTCCTTGATTAATCGCAGCCGGTTTGAGAGCAAAGGAAAATAACTCGTGGCACTAACCTTGTACCGCAATGGATCCATCTATTCCGCGGCCGATCCTTTCGCAACGGCTCTGGTCATCGACGGGGATACCGTCGCCTGGCTGGGCGGTGAAGAGGCCGCCGACCGTTATGCTGCGAAGGCCGATCGGGTGATAGATCTTCAAGGCGCCTTGGTGACCCCGGCGTTTGTGGAGTCCCATGCCCATTTGGCGGCCCTCGGCCGCAGCCTCGGGGGAGCGGACCTGACCGGCGCCGGCTCGGCCACGGCACTGCTGGGCCTGCTGGCGCAGCGCGCCAAAACCGCTGAAGATGTGGTGGTCGGCCAGGGCTGGGATGAAACTGCGTGGTCCGACCCTTCGCTTCCGAACGAAACCGATCTGACCTCGGCCGCCGCTGGCCGGCCATATTACCTGTCCAGGCGCGACGTGCACAGCGCCCTGGTGAACCGGGAGCTGCTGGACCGGCTAGGTCTGGGCTCCGTCGACTCCGGCCTTGTCCGCGGCGCCGAGCACGACGAGGTACGCCGGGCGTTGCTGACCCAAGGCCCAGCGGTGGAACAATTCCAGCAGCTGGCCTTGGAACACTACGCCTCGCGTGGCTTTGCCACGGTCGTGGAGATGGCCGCCCCGCAGCTCGAGGGCCGTGCGGCGCTGGACCAGCTGCTGGCCGCGGACCTCTCGGCTTTGCCGCAGGTCTACGCATACTGGGGCGAGCTGGTGGACAGCGCCGAACAGGCCGATGAACTGATGCGTTCCTTCCCGCAGGGCCGGGTGCTTGGCCTCGGTGGAGACCTGAGCGTGGACGGCTCCCTCGGCAGCCGCTCTGCCTTCTTGCGTGAAGACTACAGCGATCAGCCCGGCCACCGCGGCCAGGCCTATCTGAGCGTCGAGCAGATCTCCGGACACCTGATTGCCTGCTCGGAGCAGGGGATCCAGGCGGCTTTCCACGTGATCGGCGATGCGGCCCTGGACTTGCTGCTCGAGGGCTTTGATGCGGCGGCGCAGCGGATCGGTGTAGCCAAGCTGCAGTCGGCGCGGCACCGCTTGGAACATGTGGAAATGGTAGATGAGCCAACTCGTGCACGCTTGCTTTCCTACTCGATCACCGTCTCCATGCAGCCGGGCTTCGACGCGCTCTGGGGCGGCCCTGAGGGCATGTACGAGCAACGCCTGGGCGAGCGCTCGGCAACGATGAATAATCTTTCTGCCATGCTCTCCAGCGGCGTTCCGCTGGTGCTTGGCTCGGACGCCCCGGTCACCGAGGTCGATGGCTGGGCCGTGGTGCGCGCGGCCATGTCCATGAGCAACCCGGAGGCAAGTATTTCGGCTCGCGCCGGATTCATGGGCCAAACCCGCTCGACCTATCGTGCGATGGGCGAGCTGAACCCGTTTGCCGGGCAGCTGGTCATCGGCGCTCCGGCCACGTTCGCTGTGTGGAGCGCGTCCGAATTGGCGATTCAGACCCCGGATGAGCGAATTAGTTCCTGGAGTACCGATGCTCGTGCGGGAACGCCGATGCTTCCGGTGGTTGATGAAGAGATTCCGCTGTGCTTGCGAACCGTGCGTGCCGGTGTAACGATCTTCGACCGGTTGGATTAGCGGAATTAGCCCTGAGCATAATCCCCACTGCCGCAAGTTCTTCAATATCACAAATCTAGCCTTTGACAAGTATAGATTTAGTGAAGATTGTAGTCACCATATGGTTGACAGCCGGGGTAGGGGAACGACTAGGCTGGGGGACAGCGCCTCATCGTAATGCACTGCATTGCGTTCGAAACGACGCAGTACGATAGCGATCCCCGGTGACCTTAGATAACATTTCGCACGCTTCGCGCATGTGAGATTGGGCCGAAGTCACCGGGGATTGCTGTGTCTAATAGTGCTGCGGGTTTCCGGGTGACTATACTTTGAATTTGGCTTTACTCTCCGCCCTGTCCGCAGGTTGGAACTTCTGTTGTATATCTAGAAAGGTGCCGCCGCGTGCGCGTCATTACGATCATTCCGACTTATAACGAATTGGAGTCGCTCCCACTGACGGTGGGGCGTCTTCGACAGGCCGTTCCGGATTCGGATGTTTTGATCGTGGACGATAACTCCCCGGACGGCACCGGTGAACTTGCCGATAAGTTCGCGGCCGAGGACTCATCGGTCCACGTACTTCACCGGACCGGCAAGGAAGGCCTGGGCGCGGCCTACATCGCTGGCTTCCGCTGGGCGCTGGAACGCGACTACGACGTGCTGGTGGAAATGGACGCCGATGGCTCGCACATGCCTGAGCAGCTTCCACGCCTGCTGGAGGCCAGCGCCGCCGGCGCCGACCTCGTCATCGGCTCACGCTGGGTCAAGGGCGGCGAGGTCGTCAACTGGCCGCTGCACCGCAAGCTGATCTCCCGCGGTGGCAGCTTCTACGCTCGCACCATGCTCGGCCTGCCGCTGCGCGACATTACCGCCGGATACCGCGCCTTCAAGCGCACCACCCTCGAAGCGATCGATTTCGACGCAGTAGAGTCCCGCGGCTACGGATTCCAGGTCGACATGACCTTCCGTGTGGCGATGCTGCGCAAGAAGATCGTCGAGGTTCCGGTAACTTTCGTGGAACGTGAACTTGGCGATTCGAAGATGAGCGGAAACATCGTGTTCGAAGCAATGTGGAACGTGACCCGTTGGGGACTAGGCGCGCGTTGGAAGAAACTGACTTCCAAGAAGTAGCGCCAAGAGCATAGAAAAAGGGAGGCGGTTTCCAACTCGATGAGTTGGAAACCGCCTCCCTTTTCTGCAGAAGCTTCGAAAACTACGCTGATTCGCCTCGCGAAACGCGCAGGTGGGTCAGGCGGTCGCCCAAGATCTTCTCAAGTTCTTCCGTGCTACGACGCTCTAGCAGCATGTCCCAGTGGGTACGTACCGGCTTTTCGTTCGCTGCTTCAGGGGCGTTGGCCTCGCCGTGGACCAGCTTTGCCTCTTTGCCGCTCTTGGTGAGCCAAGTGGCAGGAATTTCGGCTTCGGCTGCGAAGACGATGAAAATACCTTCGCCCTCTTCGGTACGGTACTCCACACGCTGACGGGCAGCCGGCTCCACACCTGCCTCAGATTCCATGCTCTGTGCACCCAGGCGCATGCCTCGTAGGCTGCGATCGCTCATGATTTCCCTCCGCGGTGTTTTAAAGAATTCGCTACACGTACCAACGATTGGTCTCACTAAATAATTCCCAGGGAATATTCGCGACACCAAAACATCCATTATACGCGTCGATGGCGGGGTACGTCATGCGCACCCCGCCATCGAACTGATGATATTTCACCCTACATGCTCTGAAATTAGATTCCCGAGTTGTTTTTTGGCGGCTCTACCGGTCCTTCGCCCGGGTTCTGGCTGTTGCTGAACGCGCCGCCAATACCCTTCAAGGCCTCGGTCAGCTCGCTAGGGATAACCCAGAGCGTGTTGCTCGTACCCTCGGCCAGTTTCGGCAAGGTCTGCAGGTACTGGTACGCGAGCAATTCGGAATCCGGCTTACCGGCGTGAATTGCATCGAAGACCTTCTGAATGGCTTGGGATTCGCCATCTGCGCGCAAGATCGATGCCTGGGCATCACCTTCGGCCTTCAGGATCGAAGACTGGCGCTGGCCTTCGGCGGTCAGGATCGAGGACTGCTTGACGCCTTCGGCGGTCAGGATCGCCGCACGGCGATCTCGATCCGCGCGCATCTGCTTCTCCATCGAATCCTGGATCGAGATGGGTGGATCGATGGCCTTCAGCTCGACGCGAGAGACACGAATGCCCCATTTGCCGGTAGCTTCGTCCAAGACACCACGCAGCTGGCCGTTGATCTGGTCGCGGCTGGTCAAAGCCTCTTCCAGGTTCAAGCCACCGACGACGTTACGAAGCGTGGTGGTGGTGAGCTGCTCTACCGCCTGAATGTAATTAGCGATTTCGTAGGTGGCGGCGCGTGGTTCGGTGATCTGGTAGTAGATCACGGTATCGATCGAGACCACGAGGTTGTCTTCGGTAATCACCGGCTGCGGTGGGAAGGAAACAACCTGCTCACGCAGATCAAGCATTGGCAGCAGTCGATCCACGAATGGGATCAGTAGCGTCAGCCCCGGGTTGAGGGTTCGATTGTATTTGCCGAGACGTTCCACAATGCCAGCGCGTGCTTGCGGCACGATACGAACACTGCGCAACAGAACAACGATCACGAAGATCGCCAGGACGACAAGTACAATTGTCGTGCCAAATCCATTTTGCATGGTGTGTACTCTCTTTCCTAGTGCGTAGTAATGGAGGGGTTAAACCGTGGCGAAGCTAGGCTTCGTCTTTCGGCGCGGGGTTGAGGTACGCGGTGGCGCCCTGGATGCGGCTGACTACCGCGTAGGAACCTGGCGACATGGTCGCCGCATTCGCTTCGGCTCGGGCGGTCCAGATTTCACCGGCAATTTTTGCAGATCCGGACAGACGCGATGTAGGTTCCAGAATCAGCGCATCCTGTCCGATCAAGCGCTCAATATTCGTTCGGAAGCCTTCGGGCGATTTCTTCAGGTGCTTAATGGCAACCGGCCTGACCAAGAAGATCATCAACAGCGACATCAAACAGAAAACGACTACTTGCAACCAGATAGGTCCGTCGAAAAGCGCTACGGCGACACCGCCCAACGCGCCTACGCCAAGCATGACGAAGTAAAGATCCAGCGAGATCATTTCAATTATGGCCAACAGCAGGAATAGCGCGAGCCAAATGACCCAGGCATTGCTGATAATCCATTCTGCCGTTGTCATGGCATCCACCTTCGTTCAAAAGAGCAAGGGCCAATTGCGAGTGGCCTTTGCTCCATTCTGCCGTAATGAGACAAGAAAAGCGGTAGTCATTTTGGGGTATTTTCTAGCCTTCGCGGACGAATATATGTACTCCAAAGGATGCGTTGACTCTTTGCGCTCCGAGGGAATCGGTCTTTGCGCGTAAAACCTCGGGGGAGAGGTGATGTCCTGCCGGTCCCATGAAGGCCAAGTTGAACAGGTCGCTGGTCTGCAGGTCCATCGCATAGCTCAAGTTTGTCGACTGCTGGTGCCGCAATCCCGCGGCACCGAACTTTTCGATTAATGATGCCTCTTTGTTTTCTGCGATCCCAAGCATTCCCAATGACTCACGGATCTCTTGCAGATGGTCCTGCGCCGCGGTGACCACCAAGCAGACACCGCGTTTGCGTAGGACGCGCTGAAACTCTGCTGGATTATGTGGGGCAAAGCAGTTCAGGACCACGTCCCGCGATTGATCTGCCGACGGTAGGCGACGCCAGACATCCCACACCATGGCCAGCGTATGTGGCAGTTTCGCCGCCCTCCGCATGGCATAGCGTGAAATGTCCAAGGCCAGCGCGTCAACCTCGGCTGCGGATGCCGAAGCGATCATTTCGCCCAGGTAGTAGCCAGTTCCGGCGCCGGCGTCGAGCACGTCAAGCTTGTTCTCTGGATGGTGTCCGGCAATGGAAGCACTGAGCTCCTTCGCCAAGGGCGCGTAGTGCCCTTGGTTCTGGAAGTTCTCGCGGGCGTTGACCATTGGCCCAGTATCTTCGATGAAGTTTGTCCCGCGGCCAGTTAAGAAGTTGAAATACCCTTGCTTAGCCGCATCAAAACGGTGTCCGTCCGGGCAGTTCAGGCTGCGTCGCGGCTCGGTGGATAGGACCAGGGACTGATCGCAGACCGGGCACAGGACCGTGGTGCTATTCGACATTAGAATTTCAGCTCTTCTCGGGCCTGGCCCAGATCAAGTCCTGGGTAGCGGTACAGTTCGGTTTCGCCGATCAGTGAACGCGTGAGCGCCTTGTCGATGTAGACGGTGCCCGCTAGGTGATCCGTTTCATGTTGCACAATTCGTGCTTGCCAACCAGAGAATTCACGGGTGACCATTGATCCCTCGCGGTCACTGTAACTAGAGATGATCTCTGCGGGGCGATGAACTACAGCTTGGAATCCTTCGAAAGACAGGCAGCCCTCATAGAAGACCGCCTCGCGCTTACCGGCTGCACGATAGCTGGGATTGAAGATTTCCAGATATTCCAAGGGAGTGCGTTCGCGTAGCGCAGCAGATTCCTCGTCGATCGGGTACAAGTCTTCGAGCACCGCAATCTGCAAGGGGATGCCGATCTGCGGCGCTGCGAGCCCAACCCCGGGAGCGGCGTACATGGTCGCTCGCATCACCGCAAGCAGTTCGTTGAGAAGCTCTGCGGGCAGCTGACCCGCGTAGTGCTGAGCTTGTTGGCGCAGTACCGGGTGCCCCAGCTGGACTATCGGGACTACTTGATCCTTGGACTCCGCCAAGATCCCAACCACCAGATCGGTCAGGTCTTTGGCAAAGAGGTCATTGCGGTCATTCACGGGGTGGTCCGATCAGTTGCTTCTTCTGAATATTGCAATTGCGCCAAACGCGACTCGAGCCGGGCGCGTTCGGTGTCGTGCAGCCTATGGCCCAGATGCTCTAATCGATCTTGAGTGTAAAGGTGCACCTCAAGGTCCCTGTCATAGAACACATCAATGAGGTTAGCGAATCGCCGTTCTTCGTCCATCGGCATGGACTGGCTTGAGGGTACCGAGGTGATGTGCCAGCAGCTGAATTGGGAGGCGAGGGTAAGGTAGTCCGCGGTATTCCTGCGGGTGCGGCAGAGCTGGTCAAAAGAAATTTCAATGGTTGCTCCGCGGTATCTAGCGGGGCCGATTTTGTCGTAGCCAACCTCAAGGTGCACGTCAAAATCTGACTCGTCGATAGGGGAGTAACCCGGGTTGAGCGTGCCAGCGCGGTAGCCTTCGCGGCGCTTTCCAGCTGGTGCCGCTAGCGTGCGGTAATCTACGGCAGCATCCAGCTCGAAGACATCGAAAGTTGAACGAATTAGCTCGATAGTGGGCTCCGCGAGATGGTGGAAGTACTCGTCATCCAGTAGCTTCTCTGGCTCGTAGTTCGAGGTCGTAACCAGGAAGATTTCATGTTCTTGGCAGTAGCTGACGAGTTTGGCCATGAACATGGCATCACCTGGTTCAACGCAATGAAACTCATCGAACAGCAATATTTTGATGCCGGCGAGTTCACGTTGCAACCCCTGCGCGAAAACCGAGCCAAGGCTCTGCTTCTCGGCACGCTGGCCTGGCTTGTTGATCGCTCGGAAGAACTCATGGAAGTGGTAGCGCGCGGTGACGGTCTGATCCAGATCGGCGCAGAAAGCGTCTAGCAGCATCGATTTGCCACGTCCCGGTGGGCCATAGACGTAAACGCCACGTGTGGCTTGAGTCGACGGGTTTGCAAGCCTTTGACTCAGCAGTTGGACGAGATCTTGCTGACGCTGGTCGAGACTGAAGCCCTGGCGTTGCAGGGCTGAAATTACACGGCGCCTACGTTGCGCGACTCGACGGATGCGCAGCAATCTAGCAGGCAGAAGTGAAGGCATGAGTAAATCTTCCCATTAGCTCTAGCGACTGCCAATTTTCTTCACGCCGACACTAGCGGTCTCGAGGAGCAAAAGGGCAAGGTGAACTTGAAGGAAATACGCCAAGAAGGGCAATATGCCTAGTCAGCAGGCTATTTACAACAGTTGAAGTGTCAACTATTATTAGGGGAGTGGTTCCTGAATTCGACGCACCTATGATCAAGGCAATCATAAAGTCATGACCAAGCTATCGCTTTATTCGTTCTCGTGACCATAATGGTTGCACCGAGGCCTCTTTGTGCGGCGCGTCATTGGCATCACAAACTCCGGCCAAGTGCCTAGTCGAGGAGTGGGGATCATGACCAGTGAATACGCTGGGTTGCCAGCACGCGAGGAGATCATATCCAATGATCTGCTCGACATGTCCATGACGATCCTCAAAACCTTGTCGGATCCAGCCAGGCTGCAAATGCTCTGGGCGCTGACCAAGGCAGAGCATTCCTTGTCGGAGCTTTCGCAATTCGTTGGAGTCAGTCCAACAGTTGCTGGCCAGCTGCTTACGAGGCTTCGAACCACCGGAGTGCTGCAGACGCGCAAATCTGGTCGGCATGTCATCTATTCGATGCAAGACGAGAGACTCAAGAAATTCATCGGGCAGACATTGGACTTCGCTGAATACCGACTTCGCATCAGCAATGAAGACGAGTCGGCCGTCTAAAGGCGCCAAATGACGGCGGCGCATTCTCCGAATCAATCCTGCACTAAGTAGCCAGTTACCACCACTACCCAACGTTTGGTCATTGAGCCGATAATCTACATTATGTAAAGTAGTGGAAATCTGGCACTCCCCATGGTGGTCTTGCTCATGGCATTTGCCCCGGCTCACTACAGTTGGGGCATTCTAATTTCTGACTCATTTTAGTTGAGGCAGATCCAGCTCAATATGGGCGGATAATTCTCTCCGGACTGCAAGGATATCGGTTTCACGGATGCGGGAATCGATTGCCAAATAACAACTGTTAACAACTGTTTCTGGAAGCAAGGCATACCGATGGCGGAACTCGCTTCTGTGGAAGCAAAATGCAGCAACTCACTGGCAATCAGATTGAACGGAAGGCGCGAATTAAACACACGTAGTCTGAGCCGATAGTCTATAGGTAGAGATAATCTCGAAGTTGTTCGCCCCCACCACTCAAGGACTGAAATCAGCCCATGTCTCCAAGCGCCCTCTATCGCACCGTTGCCAGAGCCGAAGCCGTCACCTGGACTATGCTCATCATCGCAATGATCTTAAAATACGGGGTAAAGGTCGGCGATTGGCCGGTATCCATTGCAGGTTTTATCCATGGGTTTGTCTTCCTGTCCTACGTTGTCATGTCGGTTCTCGTAGGCATGAACCAACGCTGGAGCAAACGTCTCATTATCGGCGCCGCGGCTACCTCGATCATTCCGTACCTGACTATCCCCTTTGATAAGTGGCTGGAGAGCAAGGGAAAGCTCGTTGGCGCATGGCGCACAACCGCGAGCGACCATCCTGCTGACAGGAAATGGACCGATGCAGCCATGCGTTGGATGGTGGGCCGTCCGGTGCTGACCGGGGCGATCCTGTTGCTTGCGGTCGTCGCGATTTTCTCGACCATGCTGGTCCTTGGCCCTCCGGGCGGACGCGGCTAGCACCCTGAAATAGACCATGGATTAGTCGGCCATGCTGTCCAATGCATTTAGGCGCGAGTTTGTTTTGCTAAACCCGCGACAACCACTTATCCCGAACACTTGGAAGCGTTCAGCCAAACGCGGGTCTATCGGGTCGATGTCCGGGATCGGCTACGCGCTCCCCCGCAGCGATCCAAGAAGATTACGCTATCGTCCTGATCAGCCATACCTCGACGTGGAACGCAGCAACACAGCTGATCCGCTGGCCCGGCACCCGGGACAACCGCCGCCATCAGTCAAACGATGGCAACGACTAGGAGCCTGCTATATTACAGCTCTGCATGCAACCCGAATTTCTAGCTAACTAGCAACTAGGGCACAATTGCCCGCCTTCCCCAATGAAGAGGACCACCATGTCAACTAAACTACCAACAGTAATCATCACAGGTGGGACCGGCGGCATGGGGATAGCAACGGCAAGACTCATGGGGCGCGACCACCGAATCGTATTGGCTGACCTCGACCAGACGCGCCTCGATAATGCAGTGCGCGAGCTGGATATGGCTGGAGTCGAAGCAACGGGCGTAGTGTGCGATATTGCCGACAAAGCGTCCGTTGAGCACCTTTTCAGTGCGCGGTCTCTGACGGAAGTCGTGTTCGCGCGGTGGTCCACACCGCTGGCATCAGTCCGCAAATGGGTACGGCTGAACGCATCGCCCGCATAAATGCAACTGGCACAGTCAACATTGCGCAGGCGTTTCTCTCCAGGGCGGCCACCGGTGACGCACTGGTCAATGTGGCGTCAACGGCCGGGCATAGCATTCCCAAGCTCCTGATTCCGTCGCGTGCTTTCCGACGGGCCGAGCAACAGCCCGACGCCTTCGAGCAAGCGATCGTAAAGCGAGCGAGGCTCGTCGGCCCAAAACTGAAAGCTGGTCTGGCCTACGCGATCAGCAAGAACTTCGTCCACTGGTACAGCCGTTTCATTGCGGCGCGGTTCGGCGAGCAGGGAGCGCGGGTCGTATCGGTCTCCCCAGGGAGCTTCGATACAGCAATGGGGCGTCTGGAGGAGAACCACGGGGCCGGCAACCTCATCAAGACGGCAGCCATCAAGCGATTCGGCAAGCCCGAGGATGTCACGACTGTTTTCGCGTTCTGCGCCAGTGAAGCACCCGGCTACCTGACCGGGGTCGATATCCTGGTCGATGGTGGCACCAAGGCCGGACAAGAGTTCGCAACGTGACAGAACAAGGCATTCTGAGAGGAATGGCCCTCTCTGCTTGATGCGCAAGGCGAACGCCTATCCCAAGTCCAGACGTGCTTTCCTCCTGAACGGGGTGCGAACTTCTAGGCCCCGGCACCCCTCGAACGCAAGGCGCCGCCACCCTGCGCGGAAGTTCATAAGCAACCGCAGCTTCTTCAACTCCCGCACCAATGATCCGCCTTCCGCAGCGAATCGCTCCCTCCTGGCAGGATCTGTTCAGCTACGCCGTACCAGGACCGGTTGCACACGCGTTGTTTTCCGGATTTCACGGCGGTCCCTGGCAATTCCGGCAGGAGTAGCATTGGCGGTGTGCCGGGAATCCTGGTCGCCAAGTGGACCGTCGAGAGGGAACAAGCCATGCGCGTCTTGATCATGTCGTTCGGTACCCGCGGCGATATCCAACCCTATGCCGCTCTGGCTGGTGAACTGGCACGTTCCGGGCACGACGTTGACCTTGCAGTCCCCGAGGGGTTCGCAGATCTGGTGCCGGACAGCGGGGGCGGAAGCATCACGCACTACCCCTGCGGTTCCGAGATGTTGCGTCTGCTCCGCGAGGTTCTGCCCGAGCTGCGTGGTCCGCGCGATGCGTTGAAGACGCTCGGAATCATGACCTCCGCGATGCGCGAATTGAACGCGGAGTGCTGGGCTGCGGCGCAGTCCTCGCGCCCGGACATCGTTGTGTACCACCCCAAGTGCTTGGCCGGGCAGCACATCGCGCAGGTGCTGGGCGTGCCCGGCGTGCTTTCCCTCCCGCTTCCGTTTTTCACCCCGACGCGTGCGCATGCAATCCCATTCGTTGGCGGTGCCTCCTTCGGTGCGTGGGGCAACCGCGCGACCTATGAGTTCAGGCGGATGGCAGGGCTCATGTACGGCGGCATGATCAATGATTTCCGGCGCGAGGTCGGACTGGGCCGCATTGCTCGCCTCGCGGACCCGCTCAAGAATCCCGACGGGAGCCCGGTCCACGTCCTGTACCCATATAGCAAACACGTGCTGCCAATCCCCCGCGACTACCCATCCTCCGCCCACGTCACCGGATACTGGTTCCTGGATCAAGATGATGATTCCAATTGGGAGCCACCGGCACAGCTGGCGGACTTTCTCGCCAACGGAGCCCCTCCGGTGTATGTCGGGTTCGGTTCCATGGGCTTCGGCAAGGGAGCAAACGAGCGCCTGCAGGCGATTTTGTCCGCGTTGCAGATTAACGGTTTGCGCGGGATCGTTGCGACCGGGTGGGGCGGGATCACCGCGCGCGAGTCCGGGACGGACGATGTCCTAGTCCTGGAGGGCGCTCCCCACCAATGGCTCTTCCCGCGCGTCTCGGCGGTCGTGCACCACGGCGGTGCCGGCTCGACAGCGGCCGGGCTGCGGGCGGGGCGACCAACACTGGTCGTGCCGTTCCTTGGAGACCAGCCGTTCTGGGGCGCGCGTTTGCACGCGCTCGGTGTCGGCCCCGCTCCGCTACCGGCCAGGAACCTGGCTGCCGGCCTGAACGATCGTCTCGGCGAGCTTGTCCGCACGGATTCCTACGCGCTCCGTGCTGTGGGTCTAGGCGCGGCTATTCGAGCCGAAGATGGCCTCAGCAACGGTGTGCTGGTCCTGGAGCAGATCGTCGACGGGTCTGCGCGTTGAGCCGAATTCGGCCGACGTGGTGTCGAATGCTCGCCTAATTCCGGACGGGATTTGGCTCCCGGAGAATTTTCGGAACCAAACGCATGAGTATCAGCATGCACAGCAGTTCTACCAGCGTCTGGGTGACCACAACCGTGGGTGCCAGATCGTATTGTGCCGGCAATGCCAGAGCCAAGGGCAAAACTACCAACGAGTTTCGGGTGATTCCGCTGAAAATCAATGCGCGGCCCGCAGCAATATCGGAAGTCGATAATTTGGCGACAAGCGTTCCGACGGCAGCCATGATGATTGCGAAAGCCGCAAATATCGGCAAGACACGAATCACCTGCTGCAGTTCATTCGCTACGAAGGCGATCTGCGATCCTACGACCGCGGCAAGAGTCGCAATCATGAGAGGCACCATTAACCACTGGGCGGCCGAGATGACGGTACCGGCTTGGGGAGCTCGTTGGGCTATAAACCTGGTCAGCGTTGCCGCAACCAGAGGGAGAACGATGAGCCCCAGAAAGGCGCCAAGAAATTTTCCCGGCGCGAACAGTTCCACTGCCTGTGGGCCCATTATCAGGAAGATAAACGTTGGTATCAACAGCATCTGCAAAACCATCAGCAACGGTGTTGCGGCCAGCAGCCGATGACCCGCTCCCCCGGCAATGTTCGTGAACACAATGACATAGTCCACGCAGGGAGCCAAGAGCACCAGCAGGACGCCAACCAAGAGTGCCTGATCGTTTTGCACGAAGCGAGATAGGCCAAAGACAACGACGGGAACCAAAAGGAAGTTCACGAGTACCAGCGCACCGAGAAACTTCAGGTCTTTGAACGCATCGCCGAGTTTCCCTAGCGGCAATGCTAAGAACGTGGCATAAAGCAAGAGCCCAATCAGTGGATTGATCGTGAATTCCAGAACTGGTTTGCCTGCGGGCAACCACAGTCCGAGCAGGCAGCCGCCGAGTATCGCAGCTAAATAGAGAATAATCTGGTGTCGTTCCATCCAGACTTCACCAGGCCAGCTTCTCATGCCTCTCAGTCTAACGATCTGCGGAGCCCGCCAGCAGCGAGGTGCTTTTGTGGCGAAGGCGACTGGGCTCGATGCCGATCGGAACAGAAGCCGTTCGGGCCATTGCCTAAGATGGAATCATGTCTGAAAATATTCGCAAATGGCCGTTGTGGGCCGGCGTCGATGTAGTGCTCATTGTCCTATTTGCGCTTCTGGGGCGCCGTGAACATGAGCACGCGCTGTCAATCAGTGGAATATTGTTCACGGCCCTGCCATTCCTGATCGCCTACCTGATCATGACGTTGATTTCCCGGCCGTGGGTGACCATCAACCGACTATGGCCAACCGGTGTTCTCGTCTGGCTCGGCACCGTGGCTCTTGGACTTGCCTTGCGGGTGGCGATGAATTCGACAGCCGCCCTGCCGTTTATCATCGTGACGGTTCTGGTGCTTGGCCTCTTCTTGATGGGGCGACGTCTCGTCTGCAAGCTCGTGGCTCGTCGCTCAGTGAAGAAGTAGCATGCCTAGGCCATAGCCAGCGGCGGCTACTAGGCAACTTGAAAACGTTCCCAAGATGAACTGCTCGGCTGCCTGATGGTTTTTCAGTTCGGAGAAGCGGCCAAGGCCCTTAACCGCAAGTACGACCGCGATGCCTTCCGGCCAATGTGCCCAGAGCGTCGCAACCACCGCAGAACGCTCCAGCAGTCCGATCCACAAGCCACCACGCAGTGGCGAGGGATCGGACTTTGGGCTTTCTTCCACCTGGTCCTGGCGTGAAGCCAACTGGAAAATTAATTCGGTGAGTGGCCCGCCAAAACTCACGGCAAAAAGCACACTGACCGCAATGATCAACACTTCGGGAACGGCAACCGGGCCTTCGTCGAGCCGGGCGGCAAGTCCCAGGATTAAAGTCACTACGGCAGCCGTTGCCGCAATGACCGTGAGTACGTTGCGGAACTTCGCCCTAGCGCCCTGCGCCCCGCCGAGGAAGCTGGCGGCCACCGCGATCACTACGGCAAATACAAGTACGGACCAGGCAACCCAAAGCATACTCACTCCCCTATCTGTCGCAGTTGCTTGGACAAAGACTTGGTGGCTTCCTCCATCATGCGGTTCGCTTCGAACCATAGTGCTGCTGAAAGCCTAGATGAGACCGCCTGCTGGGTGATGCCCAGGCGCGCCGCAATTTGTTGTTGGGTCAGCCCTTGATCGGCTAGCGTTCCGGCTTCCCAGGCCGTAGCGCGTCGCTTGGAAATGATGCAAGCGGTGAGCTGGAGTTCTGCTTCCAGTCGAGTCGCTTCTTCCGTGGGTCCTTCGACGGCTACGTGTGCGTTCGTATTCTTGGCTCGTTCCACCGCATCTCTGGCGAATACGAACGCCGGTCCCCTGCCGGCACGGGTCTCTTTGGGCAGTGGGAGCTCTACTTGGCCAAAACCCAGGCCAACGCTCCAATCTCCCGAAGCGGCCATCATGACGGCGAGATGGATTGCTTCCATTGCGTCATCGAAGACGGCCTGGACCTCATCGCCCGCCGTGCGCTGGAACGGCCTAATGTGCGAGACCGTGGAGTTGGCCTGCTCTATTAGCGCTTCAACCTTGTCCTCGCCTTGACGCGAACGACGCTGGTCGATAGTTAATACGATCATATCTACAATCCTAATCCCTTGTATTGTTTTTTACAAAAGTTAAAGATTGTTTAATGCCTGGTTATACCTCGACTCACACGTGGGAGTCCTCTGCGCAGTGCACTAGAGTTATTTTATGAAGCAATCCCCAAAAGCGGGGAATTTTCTAACGTTGAGAGGTTTTCATGGTTACCGCATTCGTCATGATTCAGACGGCAACCGACAGTATTCCTGAGTCGGCGAAGCAGATCTCGGAAATCGAAGGAATTAGCGAGGTGTATTCCGTCGCCGGCGACTGGGATCTCATCGCTGTGGCACGCGTCCACAAGCACGAGGACTTGGCCGAGGTTATTGCTAATCGACTGTCGAAGATCCCGGGCATCCGCCAGACCCAGACGCATATTGCCTTCCGTGCCTACTCGGCACACGATCTAGAAGCGGCCTTCTCGCTGGGTCTAGACGACTAGGAATCTGTTGACACAAGAAAGGGAGCTTGTCCCGGATTGCTAGGCATCCGGGACAAGCTCCTTTTTTTGTACGAAATTGCTACTTTCCGACGATCCTGGAAGTTGTTGCCGACCAGGTATTCAATGCCTTCGCAGCGGCGCCCGAATCGATGGAATGCTCCGCGCGGAGCATCGCCGCGCGCATCCGGTCCGGAAAACTACCCTGGGCATCCTGCGCAAAGGCGACCATGCCCGCCGCGGAGTTCAGCACCACGGCATCTCGCACCGGACCGGTTGCACCGGAGACGATATCGCGGACCACTCCCGCGTTATAGGCGGCATCTGCCCCGCGCAGGTCATCCAGCGTCGCGCGCGCAATGCCGAGGTCTCGTGCGTCAAAAGCGAACTCTTCCACCTTGCCCTCGCGTACCTCCCACACCATATTGGGGGCGGTGGTGGTGAGCTCATCCAGGCCATCATCGCCGCGGAAGACCAATCCGCGCACCCCTCGGCTGGCGAGAACGCCTGCCATGATCGGTGCCATGCGCAAGTCCGAGCAGCCGATGGCCGAAGCGCTGGGAAGCGCCGGGTTGGTCAGCGGTCCCATGAAGTTGAAGGCGGTAGGCACCCGCAGCCCGCGACGCGCACCAGCAACATGGCGCATCGAAGGGTGGAAAATATTGGCAAAGCAGAATGCGATGCCCACCTCGTCATAAACGTCTACCAGGCGTTCGATCGGCACGTCGAGATGCACGTCGAGCGCCTCGAGCACATCGGCAGAACCCGAAGAGGAAGAGGAAGCGCGATTGCCGTGCTTTACGATCTTCACCCCGGCGCCGGCGCACACCAAGGTAGACATGGTCGAGATGTTCACCGTGTTCTGGCGATCGCCACCGGTGCCAACAATGTCTAGCGTTTGTGCGTCGATGGTCAGCTCGCGCGCGTTGGCCACCATGGAGTCGACCAGGCCGGTCAATTCCGCCACGGTCTCCCCCTTGGCGCGGAGCGCAACAAGGAAGCCGGCGATCTGGACATCGCTAGCTTCTCCGGTCATGATTTCGTTCATCGCCCAGGCCGCTTGTTCGCGGCTTAGGTGCTCGCCGCTAATCAGGGAAGCCAAAAGATCTGGCCACGTTGGGAACTTTTCGTTTGCAAGGCTCGTTGACACGTATGTAAGCCTATCGATGCTGCTCCCCCGCTGCTACTTCGTGTCGTTGCGTGATGTGCCGCAAGACATCGAACTTATCGCCGAAAATGCCCCTAATTAGGGCATGTTTGTGTTTCATAAACGATTGTTTCGTGCGGCGCGCCGGATCAAGCTCTACGAATTGTAGAAAGAGTTTCTCGGCTACTTCCGCGTGTTTCCGCGGTTGTTCTCTAAGTGTGTCGTAGAAAACCTCATTCAACCATGGTTTGCATTGGTATCTGAGGCCTGTTTAGAGACATAATGACAGTGTGACAACTGCGACTCATGCCCCAAATACGACGGCGCCACATGCGCCGAACCGCCCAAACATGGTGTCGGTGGGAACGATGGTGTGGCTCTCCAGCGAGCTCATGTTCTTCGCCGCCCTCTTCGCCATGTACTTCAGCCTCCGGGCTGCCGCGCCCGAGCTTTGGGCGACCGAAACTTCAAAGCTGAACGTACCGTTCGCGCTGATTAACACCTTGATTCTGGTGTCCAGCTCGTTCTCGTGCCAGATTGGCGTTTTCAAAGCCGAAGAATTCAAGCCTCGCCGTTCCGGCGGACTTTTCAAGTTCAAGGAATGGGGAATGATCGAATGGTTCATCCTGACCTTCATTCTCGGCGCGATCTTCGTCTCTGTTCAGGCTTACGAATACGCCGTGCTGGTTAGCGAAGGCGTAGCGCTGAACTCGAACTCGTACGCTTCCTCGTTCTACATCACCACTGGCTTCCACGGCATTCACGTGCTCGGCGGCCTAATAGCATTCTTGCTAATTATTGGTCGAGGAATGCTAGCTAAGAAGTTTGGTCACTTTGAAGCGACCGGCGCCATCGTTGTGTCTTACTACTGGCACTTCGTTGACGTTGTGTGGATCGCGCTCTTTGCGATCATCTACTTCTTGCAGTAGGCAACTAATATCCATCGGTTGCCTCCACAGAAGTATGGCAACACCACACCAAGAAACTAAGTGAGGAACCAGCAAGTGAAGGCTCTTTCGAAAAAGCGCCGCCACCCGCTCGCCGCTGTGGCCCTGCTGTTGTTCGGATTGCTGGTCACCGGCAGTCTCTACACTGCAGCCGGTAGCGTAAGCGAAGCGAAGGCAGCGGAAACCACTTCTGCATCGGCAGCCGATGTAGAGGAAGGCCAGAAGCTTTTCGTAGCCAACTGCGCCACCTGCCACGGCATGAACGCCGAAGGCTCCGAGGAAGGCCCCTCGCTGATCGGCGTCGGCGCCGCAGCGGTTGACTTCCAGGTAGGCACCGGCCGTATGCCAATGCAGATGCAGGGCCCGCAGGCCCAGGTTAAGCCAGTTCAGTTTGACGAAGACCAGATCTCGCAGATGTCGGCCTATGTTGCGAGCCTCGGCGCAGGTCCAGCAATTCCGGACGAAGAATATCTGGACACCACCAAGGGCGACGCAGCCCACGGTGGCACCGTATTCCGCGTGAACTGCGCAATGTGCCACAACGCCGCCGCAGCAGGTGGCGCGTTGACCCGCGGCAAGTTCGCACCGACGCTGGCCGGCGTCTCAGAGAAGCACATTTACGAAGCGATGGCTACCGGTCCGCAGAACATGCCAGTGTTCAACGACTCGAACATCACCCCGGACGAGAAGCGTGACGTTGTCACCTTCCTGAAGACCATCGAAGCTAATGGTTCTGCCGGTGGCGCTGCACTTGGATCCCTGGGTCCAGTGGCTGAAGGCCTCTTCGTATGGACCGCCGGTTTGGGCATCATTATCGCCTTCACCATTTGGTTGACCTCGCGTCCTTCCTAAGGCTTTCGCGGTGAAAACCGCAAACATCACTACGTACATATATTCCTAACAGAAGGATGAGAGAGAAACATGGGCGACCATAGTCACGGCAGTCCCGAAGAATCGGGCACCGTTGCTAAGGCTGACGATGTAGCTCAGGACCGGTTTACCGATCCAGGACTCCCCCCACATCGTCCGCGTCTCGCAGATCGCGATCCGCGCGCAGCCAAGCGACACGAGCGCCAAGTTGCGCTGCTATTTACCATCTCCATCATTGGCACGCTGTTCTTCTTCGTGGCTTACTTCGTCCTGGGCCACCTGGGTGAAATGACCTTCGCTGAACTGCGTGTGCAGAACGCTGCACTGGGCCTGGGCACCGCATTCGCGATGCTCGGTATCGGTGTGGGTATTGTTCACTGGGCCAAGACTCTGATGCCGGACCACGAACTCGTTGAATCACGTCACGAGATCAGCTCCGAAGCAGATCGCCAGGATGCAGTCGATATCATCGACACGGTTATCGATGAGAGTGGTATCAAGCGCCGTCCGCTGATCCGCAACACCTTGATCGGTGCCATTGCCTTGGCTCCGATCCCAGCAATCTTCATGTTCCGCGACCTGGACCGTACCGGTAAGACCGCGCACGAGATGATCGATTCCATGCGTCACACCCTGTGGGACACCGGCGTTCGTTTGACTCGCGATCCATCGGGTACCCCGATCAAGGCCTCGGATGTGCAGCTTGGCTCCGCTTTCCACGTGATCCCAGAGGGTCTGGACGAAGCGGAGAACATGCTGAACGAAAAGGCCAAGGCCGTTGTGCTGCTCATGCGCATGGACCCACAGGAGATGAACATCTCCGAGGGCCGCGAAGACTGGCATGTGGATGGCATTGTTGCCTACTCGAAGATCTGCACCCACGTGGGTTGCCCGATCGCATTGTACGAGCAGCACACCCACCACCTGCTGTGCCCCTGCCACCAGTCGACCTTCGACCTTGCCAACGAGTGCAAGGTAGTCTTCGGCCCGGCTGGACACCCACTTCCGCAGCTGCCTATCACCGTGGACGCTGACGGCTACCTGGTAGCCCAGAGCGACTTCCACGAACCTGTTGGCCCGAGCTACTGGGAGCGTGGTTAATCATGGCATCGACTAATGAATACACCCCCTCGACCGCTACCGGACGGATCGCGAACTTCGTCGATTCCCGCGTTGGCGCTTCGGGCATGGTCAAGGAATTCGGTCGCAAGATCTTCCCTGACCACTGGTCCTTCATGTTTGGTGAAGTGGCGCTGTACACCTTCGTACTGTTGCTGCTCTCCGGCACGTTCCTAACCTTCTTCTTCGATCCTTCGATGACGCACGTGACCTACAACGGTTCGTACGTGCCGCTGAAGGGCATTGGAATGTCGACCGCCATGGCTTCCACCCTGGACATCTCCTTTGATGTTCGCGGCGGCTTGTTCATGCGCCAGGTTCACCACTGGTCCGCACTGCTCTTCGTAGCTTCCCTGTCCGTGCACATGCTGCGCGTATTCTTCACCGGCGCCTTCCGTCGCCCACGTGAATTGAACTGGGTTGTCGGCGGCGTGCTGCTGATCATGGGTCTTGCAGCTGGTTTCACCGGCTACTCCCTCCCAGATGATCTGCTTTCCGGCAACGGTCTGCGCATTATCGATGGTGTGATGAAGGCACTGCCTATCGTTGGTACCTACCTGTCGATGTTCTTCTTCGGTGGAGAGTTCCCGGGCTTGCACGTCATTCCCCGCTTGTACTCGCTGCACATCATGATCGTGCCTGCGGTGATCATCTTGCTCCTGGTGATCCACCTGTTCATGGTTGTGACCCACAAGCACACCCAGTATCCTGGCCCAGGCCGCACCAACGACAACGTTGTTGGCTTCCCAGTTGGTCCGGTATACGCAGCGAAGGCCGGTGGCTTCTTCTTCATCGTCTTCGGTATCGTGGCATTCATTTCGGCGCTCTTCCAGATCAACCCGGTCTGGAACTACGGTCCGTATGACCCATCGCCGGTTTCTGCTGGTACCCAGCCCGACTGGTACATCGGCTTCGTCGATGGCGCCTTGCGTTTGATGCCTGGTTACCTCGGTAACTTCAGCTTGGAATGGGTTATTCCATTCCCTTGGGGCGACAACACTTTGATCTTGAGTGTTCTGCTTCCTGCATTGGTTCCTGCCGGCGCACTGTTCGCAGTGATGTTCGCCTGGCCATGGATCGAACGTTGGATCACCAAGGACAACCGCGAGCACCACCTGTTGGACCGCCCGCGCAACGCTCCATTCCGTACCGCGGTGGGTGCCGCTGGCGTGGTCTTCTACTGCGTGATGTGGGCAGCTGCCTCGTCTGACTTGATCGCAACTCACTTCCACATATCGCTGAATGACGTCACCTACTGGTTGCGTACGCTGTTCTTCCTGGGCCCAATCTTCGCCTTCTGGTTGACGCGTCGTATCTGCTTGTCGCTGCAGCGCAAGGATCGTGAGATCGTACTGCACGGTCGTGAAGCTGGCATTATCCAGATGTCCCCTGAGGGTGGCTTCTCGGAGAAGCACGAGGAAGTCGACGTGTACAAGCGTTACCTCCTCACCAACTTCAACGACAACAAGTACATTCCGGCACAGCCGGATGCAGCAGGGCACGTCTCCGGTTCGGAGAAGCGCCGTGCGGCGATCTCGAAGTTCTTCTTCGAAGATCGTGTTGCCCCAGTTACCCCAGCGGAGCTTGAAGCTGCACACGCAGCCCACGGCCACCATGAGGTTGAGGGTGAAAAGCAAGACTCGATCGAGAAGTAAGCTCGACTCGCATTAGTCACAAGAAGAGGGGCACACCAGTTGGTGTGTCCCTCTTCTAGGTTTAACAGCGCATTGCTGCGCTCTGCTCCCCCGCAACCGGCTTTCCTCGCGGGCAGCTCCACCATCTCCGGGCATTCAGTTGAACGTGGCGGCGTTCCCAACTGATCATTGAGCACATCGGCTGTCGTGAAGCGTCTCGCCCAAGCATTGGACCGCTTCCCCAGGCCCGCAGTACTGGAACCACGCGCATACGAGGCAGCCAACCCGCTTAGTGGCCTGTGAGGCGCTCCGGAGCGCCGCCTGCGAGCACGTGCTGGTATGCGCGGATACTCGGCGGCGAGAGGGCCGCACAGACCCTCTGAACCCTGAAACCTGTCTATCCACGTATGGCCTAACGTTTTGTCATGCGAACCACTTGGGCATAACATCAGGTCAGCGATGGTTAGTCAGTCGGTGTAGTGAGTTCGGAATGATCAGATCTCCGCGATTTGGACTGCAACGCTCCTCGCTCACACTGATTCAGCCGACAAACCACGGTGGTTCAATTCTCAGCCCCGCTAGAGCAGTGTTTTTAATCGAAAGTAGTTTTTGTGAAGAAGAAAAGTGCAAGTGACAATCCTGCCACCCTTGTACGGATGAATGCATTTCAGCAGTTCTCAGCTGGCAGGAAGCTGCGCAGAATTCCGCAACTGCTCTTGGGGCTGGCCGGCTATGGCGCTTCAGTAATGCTCCTTGTGCAGTCCGGACTAGGCGCAGCAAGCTGGAATGTCTTAGCTGAAGGAGTAGCAAATACGTTCAGCATCTCGTTCGGGTGGGCAACCAATATCATTGCGGTACTGGTGTTGCTTGCTTGGATACCAATCAAGGAGCTTCCGGGGCTGGGAACTTTCCTGAACGTCTTCATCGTTGGATTCGCTGCCGACGCAATGGGTCTCGTACTTCCCGTTCCGGATAATCTCACCATGCAGATCGTCTACTTCGCGACCGGCATCATCCTCTACAGTTTCTTCGACGCCCTCTATCTTGGCGCGCAGTTTGGATCCGGCCCTCGAGACGGACTGATGACGGGCTTGATGCGCATTTCGGGTCAGCCGGTCTGGAAGGTCAGAACGGCTATCGAAATCACTGTTGCGGTTGCAGGGTGGTTCATGGGCGGCATGGTTGGCGTTGGCACCGTCGTGATTGCTCTCTGCGTCGGTCCGCTGATCGGCTTTTTCCTCCCACGCGTGACCGTCAGAATCCGCCCGGATCTCTCGCAGGCCGTGTGGTTCAAAGGACTGGCGCCTTACCTCTCAGAGAACGCGCGGAAGACTTTCCAACAGACCTCTAACATCAACATCACGGCAACGAAAGTGGCGAAGGTTCAAGAACCGGTTCAAGGTTCCTCGCCGGCCATCGCCACCGTGAGCGTGCAGACAAACGCTGACTCGTTGAAATTTCTGCTCAGCCGCGCAGACGGACAGTGGATTGTCGAGAAAATTACGAGCGATCCTTCGTGAAGCGCCCTGGAATCCTCGGTGTCTTGGGCTTGATTACTATGCTGATCTTCGGGCTGGTCTTTGGCGGAATTATTATCCTCGGTGACAGCCCCCGCAGCGAGGCCGACATTGAAACTGACTGTTCACCAGAGGGGGCTGTGCCGAAAGAAGTCAACGTCAAAAACCTGCCCACCACCGACGTTGGATCCAACAACAAACAGCAACTGACCAACGCTGCGATCATCATCAACGAAGCAAAAACAGCGGGAGTCAAACAGCAAGGCGCGATCATTGGCCTGATGACCGCCATCCAAGAAAGCTCCCTGAAAATACTCGCCAACGACGGGTCCTGGGAGTACCAGGAAGGCTCCCGCATCATGACGAAACCCGAATGGGCACAGGCACGTCAAACTGTGGTGAAGTCCCTGGATCTTCCTCATGAAGGAGTCGGGCACGCGTGGGATGCGCTAAGTCTCATGCAGCAACGGCCGAGTGCAGGATGGGGCACCGTTGAGCAGATCATGGACCCTTCCTATGCAGCCGGCACGTTTTTCAGCCGTCTGAAGAAGGTGCCCGACTGGGAATCGCTGCCTTACGAGCTGGCCGCGGAAAAAGTCCAAGTGTCGGGACTGCCTGATAATTATGCGCGCCAGCGTGCCGACGCGGAACTGCTCTACGCCGCGCTGCAAGGTGCCACCGTGGAAGTCTCTGAAGACGACGAATCCTACGCGCAATGCAAGGACGGAGGCGACACCAGAAAACCAGACTCGGGCGACCCCTATGATGGGCCCACCAGCGATTCCGGATGGGTCTTCCCCGTGGAGAACATTTCAAGAATCCAATACAACTATGGTGAAAATCGGGGTCAATGGCCGCACGCAGGTGAAGACTTCAGCTCACCGAAAGACACGCCGATCTATGCTGCAGCCGATGGCCAGGTTATCCGGGCTAGCTGCTCCAACCTGGTGGTTGGCCGATCCCCATGCCAGATTCAGATCGACCACGGACAAATCGGTGGGCAACGGGTCAGCACACTCTACGTGCATATGTTCGAAAATGGTGTGCTCGCCAACGTCGGAGACGAAATGGAAGCAGGGGAGCGCATTGGCAAAGTCGGAACCAATGGCAACTCCACCGGGTATCACCTCCACTTTGAGGTGTGGCTCGGCAAGAAAATTATAAATCCCGTGGCATTCCTTAAAGAACAAAGTGTGAAAATCCCTGCCTAAGGATTGACAGAAAGCATAGAAGGGTCAGTATCCAGGACTATTTTACTACTGATGACGCCAAGGTTGGAGATCGTGGCTTTGGTTTCCTATGGGTGGTCTAATAATTTCTCAAACCATGTACAGCATCTCGTTTTTATATACAACCCTTGATTTAAATGTTGTAGATGCTAGCGTGACTGCCAGGGAATCTTCAGAAAAAGGAAAGGGTATTCCCAAAACGACAAATTATCGAAGGTGGTCAAGGATGCATTGGGCACTCCCAAAAAGAGTTAGAACAGCACTAGTGGCTGCAGTTCTAACGGCATTAGTCGCCACGGTTCTGGTAGCAATTGCCACTGGATCCGCTCAGGCGGCTCAATACACATACGCAAACGACACCCTGATATCGAAATTACAAACTCGAAGCAGTGGGTATAGAGCATCAATAAACGGTGCCGTAGTGAACTTGCAGCCTTTTAGCGCGGACGGAGCATCAGCTTCTGTGTCGCAAGAAACCTACCGACCTGCTCCATATGAGCTAATAAGTTTTACCACCGTAGCATCCATCAATCAGATCTTCACAAGAGCATATGACGTGCATCAGAGGTGCTTCTGGAATTTCCCTCACAGGCCCGGAGATATTGGGCAACTGAGGATAACTTGCAAAGTGAAGTACTAAGTTAGGAGAGAGCAATGCGAAGGATAGAAGCATTTTCTGCGTTGGGAGTCATGGCTCTAGCCCTTGTCGCAGTAGCAGCGCCAGTGTCAGCAGCGGACCAGTCGTACATGGCGGTCCAAGATCTAGTCCCAGCGTTGGCGGAGCCGCAGGCTGAATTAGACAGAGGTTTGCCCCTTGATGTGTTGGATGAGTTAGGAGGTTTGAATCCTGATTCGACACGGTTCCTCGGTGAAGACGATAAAGCGAGCTATTGGGTAGCGCAGGACGAACCATCCAATGTGTGTCTTGTGATCCACACCAGCTGGTCAACATCCTCTTCATGCGCGGATTTTCCGAGGTTCCATAGATCAGGCATAGGCATGGCAACTGGGCAATCGTATGAAGTTCCCGAGGACATCATTGAAGCGTACTTACTCCCATCGGATATTAGTCCTGAGCAAATTGCCGAGACCGGAGCCTATCGCGATGTGAAGTTGTCTAGTCAGGCGACCAAAAAACTAGAAAGTGACCTGCTTGTTGTCGATACAGCAGCAAGTGACAAATTGTCCGGCGAGACAATCGAACGTTCATCCGGTGAGAGTTTCCAGTTCACTCCACTCGAGTATGGTCCTAGCAGTGAGGGCAAATGATGCCGATCGAATTGTCAGCTAAGCGGTGGTTGGCCATAATTGTAGTCGCCATCATGGCCTTTGTGGCAGTGTCGATTTCTGTAACTTCCGCCCATGCGGCTTCTTTCCAATACGCAAAGAACATTAGTACACCAGAAAACGTTCGAAGGCATTCTGGTCCCAGGGCAGTGGTGTATGGCGGGAGTTCCACGGTTCAGCTAGGCATCGGAACGCACACGATCAAGACTTACTACTCCCATCCTGGCTATCGTGTAGTTAGCGCCAATACTTCCGAGGCAGGGCTGATAAACAACATCGTTCATGTTGCGAAAGAAAACGCGTCAAGTGAGTGCTACTGGTCATTTCATGGAATCGGTGGAGACGCGAAGCTTGATTGCTGGGTGAAATGAGATCAGGACGCCTAGGAATAAAGGGAGTGATCTGATGTTGATTAAAAATTACGCCAAGACTGTGAAATTTGTTGTTTCAGGTGTGGCGATAGCGTTGATTTATGTCCTCACTCTTGGGGTGTTGACCGCTCAAGCAATAGGGTTGCGCGGAGGGGCGGTTCTAAACCTAAATAATGAACTTGTAGGTGTGCAAGATCCAAGTGTTCCGTACTTACAGATAGTTGCTGTAATGGGGGTTGGGCTGCTTGCGGCTTATGCTGTTTGGTACGCGCCTCGGCGTCTGCCGACGAGCAATCAGCTTGCCTTGACCATAGGTTTCTTTTCCACAAGCGTGGCCCTTGTCGTGTACAGCTATGCGTTTATTGAACGAGGCAACCCGATGCAAAGCATAGCTACTGGAGAACTTGAGGGATGGGAAGGGTGGTTGCTAAAGGCCAGTAATGAGTCTTCCCTTCATCTTGTGCTGGCACTGGCTTTCTGCCTTGGCGTATATCAGGTGATTGGAACGTTGCGAGGAAGTGCGAGAAGCAGTAGTGAAAGTGGCACAGGGGGCTCCTAGCCCTCTCCCGTATGAGATTATCGTTCCGAGGGATCAGATTGCTAGGCTCAAGCGGTGGAAAAATACGCCAGATTCATCAGCAACATTGCTTCACCGCCTGCACTAGTCACTCTCGTACTCCTGAGCACTCCTCTAAGACATGCCCACGTCGCGTGGCCACCAACCTTGGTGGCCACGCTCTTCGTCGGACTGATTCCCTGGGCGGCGCTGATCTGGATGAGACTGCGCGGACAGGTCACCGACGTGCACGTCACCCAACGCCAGCAACGTTGGCCGATCCTGCTGATCACCCTGATATCAATCCTTGGCGGAATCGCCGTGCTGCTGGCGGTTTCGGCGCCAGGCCAGATCATTGCCGAAGTGCTTTTCATGCTTGCCGGATTGGTCATCGTCGGGATCGTGAACCTCGCTTGGAAGCTTTCCATCCACGCGGCGCTGGCCACCTTCGCAGCCCTGCACTGTCTGCTGGCCTTGCCTGCAGGAGCGCAGATCGCGGTAGTGATTATCGCTCTGGTGGGATGGGCGAGAATCCGCAGCGGCCATCACACTCCCACACAAGTCATGGCGGGAACTCTCATCGGCGTTCTGGTGAGTTTAGGAGACCTTTTGGTGGTGTAAACGAGGGGAGAAGGGGACTTTATGGCGGTGCAGCGTGGTGGAGATCCAACCCAATGTCACACCTGCCAACACGAACAGCATCGCCGGATAGACAATCAAATCAGTGAGCCAGTCCAGCTGCCGGTTCGATAGCTCCACCAAATGTCCCATAGGCGAGATCACGCCGAAGGCAAAGCCGATCGCCATCAGCTTTTTTGAGTAATAAGGAACCCGGTACACCGAGCCCACGGTTGCCTGCACAAGCGGTCTGACCAGCATTGCCGAGACCATCGCGGGATAAATGTAGAGGGACAGCTTATAGAGCACGACCTCAGACTCTTTTTCCCTGAAGTCGGGGTCTGAGGAAGATCGGTACGGAAATTCACGCTAACGACATCCCGGTGTCGATCCTGGCGTGGATAGGGCTCGCGAAAAAGCGAAATGCCCGACGCAAAGCTTTCGCAGTGTGGGGCAACGGATGAGAGCCGCACGTCATCTTTCGGTGGTGGCAGGAAGAGGTCACGGAGTGATTGTGCCGGTTTTCTTGCGTTGGTCGCGTTCAACGGCCCGGTAGATA